>JBMFXK010000338.1:0-3546 GCA_049964315.1 Clostridia bacterium
ACATCACGGAAGACGAGGCGCCCTCGACGGTGTACGGGCCTGGCCATCCGGATTGGTTGGCCCGCCAGCGTCTCTTGCAGGGCTCGCCGGTCGTGGAACACCCGGATCCGACCACGCCGGCTTCGGGGACGGCGACCGAGCCTCGCAAGGGATCGGGAAAGCGGCAGAAACTCGCGGGAGCGCCCCGTGAATAACGAAATCGGCCTGCTCCTCGGCCTTACGGCCCTAGCGCTCCTGCCGACGCTGGTCCTGACGTTGACCGCGTTTCCCCGGATCATCGTCGTGCTATCGCTCCTGCGCACGGCGCTCGGCCTGCAGACGACTCCCCCAAACGCCGTGCTGGTTGGCATCGCCCTGATTCTTACGGGAATCATCATGGGGCCGCTCTTGACTACCACCTGGCACACGGCCATAACGCCGGCGTTGAACGGGCATACCACCTGGGTGACTGCACTGCGCCAGGCTCAAGGACCGTGGAGGACCTGGCTTATCGGCCAGACCCGCCCGCAGGACCTCGCGTTCTTTCTCCGCCTCACCGGGGCGAAGCCGGGAACCTCCGTCCACGCAGTCCCCTTCCTGACGTTGAGCGGCGCCTTCCTGATCTCGCAGATGCAGCTCGCATTCGAGATCGGGATCTTCCTCTATCTCCCGTTTGTGGTGATTGACCTGGTCGTGTCCACCATTCTCATGTCGCTCGGCATGATCATGGTCCCGCCCACGCTTATATCCCTCCCTATTAAGCTACTGCTCTTCGTACTGGCCAACGGGTGGGTCCTGGTGATCCAGTCCCTGGTACAGTCGTTTCACTGAAGGAGGGCGCCATGATCAGCATCGTCGTGCCCATGTGGAACCATGCCGACGTCACTCAAGCCATGCTGGCGTCTTGCACGCCCCCGCCGGGCGAGCCGGTGGAAGTGCTCCTGATCGACAACGGATCGGAAGATCCGGCGTGTGCCGCCCTCTGCACCACGCCACCCATTCCGGACGGGGTGAGCGTGCGGGTGATTCGAAACGCGGTGAACCTGGGATTCCCGGCGGCCGTAAACCAGGGACTCGCGGCCGCACAGGGTGATCTCCTCGTCATTGCCAATAACGACATTCGCTTTCCGGTTACGGGTCTCGCAGACCTGGCCGCTGTCCTGCGGGCCAGTCTCGGCTGGGGTGCGGTGGGTCCCGTCACTCCACGAATTTCGGGTCCGCAGCAGGTGGGGATTCAATATCCTTTCGACGCCTTCGAAGCGGCCGCCGCACTCTGGCGTCAGAAGAACCCACCGGTGGTACAGCCCGTGACGCGCCTTGTCGGCTTCTGCGTCATGCTGACGCGTGAGGCGCTGGACAAGATCGGCGGGTATGACCCCCGATTTTCCCCCGGTAACTTCGAAGACGACGACTGGGCGGTGCGTGCCCGGCTCGGTGGGGTCCGGACGGGCGTGGCCCGGCATGTGCTGGTCGACCACGTCGGCAGTGCCTCGCACGATCCGGCCTCCTATGCGCACATCATGGCGGCCCGCCAGCAGCTTTACATCCGCAAGTGGCGCCGCCCTGAAGCCGCATGGGATCTATACGTCCCCCCCGTGTACGAGCCGGTGGACCCGGATCCACGCGGGGCGGGCCAGGTGCATGCGATCGCCGACCTCTTTGCGCCCGATGCCGGTGCCGCCGCGATTGCGGCGGCCACGGACGGCCCAGTGACGGTCCTGGTGGATCCAGTCGGCATGCCGTGGCCCGGCGCGGTGGACCCGCGGCTGGCCCGCCATGTGGAGGCTTTCCCCTGGCCACGATTCCGGGCGCGGCTGACGGCCGACGGGGCATCTCTGGCCACGGTCGGCCACGCGCTGGAACCGGTCGTGGCCGCCTCCCTCTCTGCCGCAGTGGCACCCTAAACGCGTGCGGGCTGCGGCTCATCAGGACGCCACCATCGCTTAAGCGCGAGATCTGTGCGATTACCTATCCTAATTGACAGCCCACCAGCCCCGCGCACACGCTATCGCGCTGGCGTTCGCAACCGGCGACAGACAACACCGCGCAAGACCCCCTCTCCGCGTAGTCATCCGCCCTCGGAGGGCAGGCCTGAGTCTGGGCAGGGGCGAAAGGAGGTTTCCTCGATGCGCGTTCACTTTCTGCTCCCGGGCCTCGAGGTGTCCGGGGGGGTGCTCTGCATTCTCCAACATGCGCGAGGGCTCCGGGCGCGCGGTCACGATGTCCGGGTGCTGGTCTCGACGCCGTGGACGGACCAGGTGCGGCAGCGGCTTCCCGGTGCGGTGCGCGACGTGCCGCTTGAGCTGCACTCAGGTGGGGTCCTCCCGGAAGCTGATATCCAGATCGCGACGCACCATAGCACCGCATTAAGTGTCGCCCAGTCGCCGGGCCGCCTTCGGGCTCAGTTCGTCCAGCATGTGGAACTCATCTTCGGCGTGGGTTCCCCGCAGGCAAACCTCCTGGCCCCGTTCATCCGGATGACGTACGCGCTGCCGCTCTATCGCATCACCAATTCCCTGTGGGCCCAGGCGACGCTCGCCCGGCTCACCGGGGAGCGTCCGGATCGGGCCGTCAATGCCGTGTCGCTGCCGGTGGACGACGCCTCGGATGAGATCGTGTTCCGTCCCCGCATTGTCAGCTTCGTTCATCCCGCTGTCTGGAAAGGCACCCAAGACGCCTTTGATGCGATGTGCTTGGCCCGCGCCATGGCACCGGAGCTTGACCTGCAGTGGGTGGTGTTCGGGGCCGGGGCGGTGCCCGAGGCACCGTGGATTGAGAACCACGGCATCGTAGCGCACGACGCCCTGCCGGCGATTTACCGGTCAGCGGCCGCCCTTCTGTTTACATCCTGGGCAGAGAGCTACCCCCTGCCACCTATCGAAGCCATGGCCGCCGGGTGCCCCGTGGTCACGACGCCCTATGGCGTCGAGGATTACGTCGTCCCGGACGAGAATGCGGTAGTGATTCCGCCACGTGATCCGATTGCAGCTGCTACGGCCCTGGTCAATCTGCTGCGTGCCCCGATCGCGCGGAGAAAGAGCCTGATGGATGCCGGGCGCGCCACGGCCCGACAGCACACCTGGGAACGGGCGGTCACCACATTCGAGCAGGCTCTGTTCAGGGGGTTGAGCGCCCCGGCGCCTCCGGACGTGACGGGGGACCTGCTCCGCACGCTGGACATCCCCGTGCTTGGGCGATGAGGACCCCGGTGGATGTGGCCGTCGTAGGCGCCGGACTAGCAGGAGCGACCTTCGCGCGGTGCTTCGCCGAATCCGGACGATCCGTCGTCGTGATTGATCGCCGTCCGCAGGTCGGCGGCAACGCCGCAGACGGGCTGGATCCGTTCGGTGTCTTCGTCCACTTTTTCGGGCCGCACATCTTCCATACCAACAGTGAACCGGTCTGGCGGTGGCTAAGCCGGTTTACGACGTGGCGGCCCTACGTGCATCGAGTGCTGGCTCGCCAGCCCGAAGGCCTCCTGCCCTTCCCGGTGAACCGGCAGACTCTGCTCGCTCTCTACGGCCCGGCGGCCCTACGGGACGGCGTGGAAGCCTTCCTGGCGCGGGT
>JBMFXK010000339.1:0-3541 GCA_049964315.1 Clostridia bacterium
CCGGCTCGCCGACGTAAAAGGTTTCGTGTTCGGCGAGAAGCCCTGTGCGCGGCAGCGTCTCCGCCGTGTATACCGCCACCACCCCGGGAAGCCGGGCGGCCTCCGTCCGGATGGCCCGCACCCGGGCGTGAGCGTACGGACTCAAGATAAGACGCGCGTAGGTCATGTTCCGGAAGTCATAGTCCTGAACATACCCGCCCCGGCCCTTCAACTTGGCGGGGCCCTCCTGACGGAGCTGCGACTGACCTATGTAACGCTCCTCGGCCAACGTCATTTCCTCCCTCATGGGCAGTTGCTTTCCATGATACCGGTTTATCCCGCTTTAGGGTTGGCTCGCGCGCGGTTCGGGAAGGAGCTTGGTGTTAGACTGGATGCGGTCTTCATCCGGAGGTCTCGGGAAGGGACGAACGCTCATGCTGGACTTTGGCGGCCTCAGTGCCTTCGACACCCATGTGCATCTCGGCACCAAGGACTGGATCGTGGACTCGATGGGGCCGTATCAGGCATCGGTGGAACGGTACTTCAACACCCGGATGGAACCGGTGGAGTTGGAGGAGATGGTGGCGCTCTACCGCCGGCTCAACCTGGGCGGTCTCTTGCTGGCGTGGGACGCCGAACGGCACACCGGCAGACCGCCCCTGTCCAATACGGCCGTGGCGCACATCTGCCGCCAGTACCCCGACGTCTTTATCGGATTTGGCAGCGTCGACCCGCACCGGGCCGACGCCCGCGCCCGCCTCGAGGAAGTGCGCGACCTCGGGCTGCTGGGCTTGAAGCTGCACCCGACCCTGCAGAACTTTGCCCCGGACGATCCGGATCTGGCCCCGTTCTTCGAGGCGGCCGCCAGTCTGGGCCTCCGTCTCCTCGTGCACACCGGCACCAGCGGGGTCGGCGCAGGCGAGCCGGGCGGACAGGGCCTGGCCCTCGATCTCTGCCGCCCAATGCGCCTTGATGCCCTGGCCGCCCGGTACCCGCAGATGCCCATCCTGCTGGCGCACGTGGGCTGGCCCTGGCATCTGGAGGCGCTCGCGATGGCGCTGCACAAGACGAATGTCTTCATCGACATCTCGGGCTGGAAGCCCAAGTATCTCCCCTCTGAGGTGCTGCGCGACATGAGAGGACGGCTGCGGCGCCAGTTCTGCTTCGGCACCGACTACCCGATGTTCGATCCCGAAGCCCAGCTGCAGGCGACGTTAGAGCTGGATCTCCCCGAACCCGTGCTGCCACTTTTGCTGAAGGAGAACGCACGCCGCTTCCTCGGCCTGTCAGCCGAGCCTCACTAGATGGCGTTTGACGCCGACGGGGAGGCCGCGGCCGCGCCGTCTCGTTCCCTGACCCTGGGTGCGCTGGGCGCCAGCTGGCTTTCGGGGGTGAACTGCCGCGCGCCCCTGGTGGCCACTGGCGCCCTGCTGCCGCTCGTCATGCCGGCGCTCCACCTCTCGTCCGTCGCAGCGAGCCTGCTCACCGCTCTTCCTCTCCTGGTGCTGGCCGCCCTCTCCCTGCCGGGAGGTCTGCTGGCGGACCGGATGGGACCCCGGGCGGCTTTGGTCATCACGCAGCTCATCATCGCGGGCGGTGGTGCGCTGCGCGCGATCGCACCCGGTCCGTTTTCGTTCTTCGCCGCCATTGCCATCCTGGGAGCCGGCATCGGCCTGGCCCAGCCGGCGCTGGTGCACGCCGGCCGCCGCATCTCGGGGCGGCGGGCGACCGTGGCCACGGCCGTGTATTCGAACGGTCTGGTCCTGGGTGGACTCCTGGGCTCCGCCCTGTCGGCGCCGCTGCTGCTGCCCCTGGCCCACGGGTCCTGGCGGGGTGCGTTCCTGTTGTGGGGCATCTTAGGCGTAGTGGCCGGAGTGGTCTGGCTGTTCATTCCTCTCAACCCGTCGGATCCGCATCGACGCCCGCAGACGCCGCCGGCAGGGACGGGATCTCCCCGCATTCCCGGTCTTGGGCTTCTCATCCTGGTGTTCTGTTGTCAGAGCGCCATATTCTATGGGCTCGTGACCTGGCTCCCCGACTTTTATGTCTCGGTGGGCTGGACGCTTGCCGCCGCGGCCGTGCCGGTGAGTGTGCTCTCCGCCGGATCAGTCCTGGGCGTAACAGTGACGCCGGCCCTGGTCCGACGGGGCGGCGGGTTTCGCGGCGCCCTCATCTGGACCGGACTGCTCGACGTGATGGCGCTGGGTGCCCTCCTGCTCGACCCGGGGCTCGGGTATCTGTCGGCTGCCATCGTCGGGGCCGGCACCGCCATTGCCCTGACGGTGGGCATGGCGGCGCCGGCCGTGCTGGCCGAGGCCCGGGCGACCGGGCGCGTCTCCGGCATCCTGCTCGCCATTGGCTACAGCGTGGCGATCCTGGGTCCGGTCGGCATTGGCGCCTTGCGTCAGCTGACGGGAGGCTTTCTGGCCGGCTTCGCCCTCCTGGCCGCGCTGTCCGTGGTCTGGACCCTGGCCTCCTTCGGACTTCCGCGGTGGGCGGCCACCGGCATCTAACGACCTGCGTCCGGTTCTGGGCGCAGGGGGCGCACCTTAACGCCGGCCCTCTCCAGGGATTCATGCAGGTGGCGCGCCAGTTGAGAAGCGCCGGGTGTATCGCCGTGTACGCAGATAGTGTCGACGCGGACATCGATCACCGTGCCGTCATGGGCGGTCACCCGGCCGTCCTCCACCATCTGCAGCGCCCGCTCCGAGATCATCACCGGGTCCGTGAAGACCGAGCCCGGCACCCGGCGCGACAGCAGCGTTCCGTCCGGGTTGTAGGCCCGGTCCGCGTAGGCCTCATACGCCACCGGCAGTCCGGCCGCCTCGGCGGCGCGGGCCAGTTCCCCACCGTAGGCGATAAGGAGCAGGGTGGGATCAAAATCGGCTATGCCTGCGACAATCGCGTCGGCCAGCGTGCGGTCCACCATGGCCAGGTTGTTGAGCTGCCCGTGGGGCTTGACATGCTGAAGGGTTGTCCCGGCCCGCCGGCAGAAGGCGTGGAGAGCCCCGATCTGGTACAGCACGTCGGTGCGGGCTTCCTCGACGGTGATGCCGATGTTGCGGCGGCCGAAGCCAACCAGGTCGGGAAACCCGGGGTGAGCGCCGACCCGCACGTGAAGGCGCGTCGCCTCCGCCACCGTCTGGGCCATAACCCGAGGATCTCCGGCATGAAACCCGCAGGCGACATTGGCCGACGTAATTTGAGGCAGAAGCTCGCTGTCGGCCCCCATCTTCCAGGCGCCGAAGCTCTCGGCCATGTCGCTGTTGATGTCCACTACCTTGTCCATCACGCGCTCCCTTCCGCTCGTCCACTTCGTCCGCTCTCCCGCGGCCCTTCTGGCTTTCCCGCCGGCCATGTTTCTATCCGACTATCCGACGATCCAGCCCACGGGATCGTGCGCCGCCACTTCGGCGCCGCAAGCCAGCGAGTAAACCACCGGGCCGTCCACCGCCGCCGATATCGCAGTCGTGCCACCCTCCGTGGCTATCTCCCAAATCGTATCTCCCGCACCGACCCGGGTGCCTGCCGCCACCGTCCGCACAACGCGGCCCGGCACATC
>JBMFXK010000340.1:0-3539 GCA_049964315.1 Clostridia bacterium
CCCGTAGGCACCCGTGTCGGGGACGACCAGCAGGTCGTCGGCCTCTACCGGCGCCAGGTCCACGTCCTCCACCAGCAGGTCACCGCTCTCACAGTAGCGCCCAGCGACCGTGACGGTGAGTGGGGCGCCGACCGGTATCCGCACCGGCACGGCTTCATAACGGGCCTGGTAGAGAGCCGGCCGGATGTTGTCTCCCATGCCGCCGTCCACCACCACATACACGGTCCCGTCCGCTGATCGTTTGACCACCCCAACCCGGTACAGGGTCACGCCGGCCTGGGCGGCCACCGAGCGACCAGGCTCCACAGCCAGGACGGGCACCCGCTCGCCGACCGGCGTGCCACGTTCCAGGATGTCCCGGAAGTGATCCACCAGCTCCTGGGGCGTCGGCCCTGTCTCACCAGCCTGACGGATGCCCAGCCCGACCCCCATGTCGACGAACTGTGGCCAGAAGCCGTGGCGGTGCCGCATGGCGCGGGCAAATTCCATCATCCGGTCGGCAGCCTGGATGTACGGCTCTTCCTCCAAAATCTGCGAGCCGATGTGGGCGTGATAGCCGGTCAGGCGGATATGGGGAAGATTGAGCGCTCGCTCCACCGCCGCCGCCGCGGCCCCGCTCTCCAGCGGCCATCCGAACTTACTCTTCACGTGGCCCGTGCTGATGTAGCGATGCGTATGGGGATCCACACCCGGGGTCAATCGAAGCCACGTCTCCACCGACCGTCCCGCCTCCTGGGCCAGTCGGTTCCATCGCACCAGCTCCTCATCGCTGTCTGCCACCACCCGTCCGACCCCGGCGGCAAGCGCCAGGCGCATTTCGGCGGGCGTTTTCAGGTTGCCGTGAAACGTGATCTGCTGCGCCGGCATGCCGGCCGCCAGCGCCGTCAACAGCTCGCCTCCCGACACCACGTCCAGGCCCACTCCCGCTTCCTGCAGGAGCGGGATGAGGCTCCGGCAGAGGAAGGCCTTGCCGGCGAAGTACACCTCGTCAGGCGGGGATGCGGCCCGGGTCCACGCGGCGAGCCGATCTTTCAGCGTGGCCACGTCCATGATATAGAGGGGGGTTCCAAAGCGTGCGGCCAGATCGGGCAACGGGATGCCGCCGATGCACAGCACGCCCTCAGCATCGCGGGTCAGGGTGTCGGCCACGGCTTCACCACTCCAAAAAAGCGCTCCGGCGGCCGCCGGAGCCGATGGGATCCTATGGTCCGAAGCTAGCACGCCGGTGTTCGCCGGTCAACCGGCGTTTCCTTTCCGCCGGCGCCGCTCGAGCGCCAGGGTGAGCGACGGCCGCCAGACATTCCGGTTGGCGGGCTTACGCACGAGCACCGTAGCCAGCTCGGGCAGATCCGGCGGCCACAGCGGCCACGCATAACTAATCCCGAGCGTGTTCAGTGAGAACACCAGCGCGACCACTACCGCCACACCCATCCCAAACCCGAGCCACGGCACCGACCAGATTGAAGACAGCGCCGTCAGCACGAGGAGCGCCATGCGCAGCACCCGGATGGCCATCCCGAAGTCAAAGTCGGGCGCGGCGAAGGTGCCGACGGCCGCCAGCGCCACGTACACCATCACCTCAGGGTCGATGAGACCGGCGGTGACCGCGATGCTCCCGAGAAGGATGGCACCTAAAAAGCCCATGGCCTGCGACAGACTGTTGGGCGAGAACATGAGAGCCAGCCGCAGTACATCGACCCCCACCTCGGCCAGCAGCAGTTGCACCAGGATGGGCGGATGCACGACTTTTGGTTTGACCAGGACCCCGAAACCTCCGCCCAGGTGGACATGACTTATGACCATGGCAAACCACAGTGGAGGCCCCACCAGGGAAAACAGCACGGCGAGGGTCCGCACCACCTTCAAGTAGGTGCCCACCATGATGCCTTCGTGATACTCTTCAGCAGACTGCAGGAACGAGAACAGCGTCACAGGCAGGATGAGGGCGTTGGGTGACGTGTCCGAGATCACCAGCACATGGCCCTGCAGCAGATGTTCGGCCGCCACGTCCGGCCTCTCGGTAAATCGTGAGTTTGGAAACGGGTTCCACCACGGCTTTTTCATGATCCATTCTTCGAGGGCCTTCTCACTCATGGTCAGACCGTCGACATTAATGCTCTTGATGCGGTCGCGCACCCGCCTGACAAACTCGGGATTGGCCACATCCTTCAGGTAGAGCAGTGCGATGTCCGTCTTGGTGCGCACGCCGGCCTGCAGGGCTTCCACCCTGAGCCGCCCGTCGCGAATGCGGCGCCGGATCAGAATCACGTTCATGACCAGCGTCTCGATAAATCCATCCCGGGGGCCGCGGATGACCCGTTCCAGGTTCGGCTCGTCCGGGGTCCGGTCGGGATAGGTGCGGGCATCAATCACCAGAGCCTTCTCGACCCCGTCCACCAGCAGGGCGGCCGGTCCCGCCAAGACCTGGTCCCGCACGCTCTCCAGGTCCTTCGGCACCGTAACTTCGATGAACGGCACCAGGTGGGACAGCAGGGTCTCCACGCTCATCTCACGCGCGTCCGCCGCGGTCCCCTCCCGGATGAGGCGTTCCAAGAGCAGCGTCATCACGGTCTGGTCTACAAAGGAATCGATATAAATCAGGGCGGCATCATGACCGGCCAGGGTAAACTCCCGCGAGATGATGTCGAAGGATTCCTGGTACCCGAGTTCCGTCTTGAGCCAGCTGAGCGCGGTGCGATATGGATCGGCCCCCGGCGCCTGACCATCTCCCCGCCCCGCCTTGCCCTTTACCCGGGCCTTCTTGCGGTGGGCGCCCGCTTCGTGGGCAGACTTCCCATCCTCGCGCCTGTGTGCCCGCTCACGCGTGGCCACGATGATGGTCTCCCTCCGTTCCTTCCGGTCCTCGCTTGCCTCGCTCTCCTTCCTTTCCTTCCTTTCGTTCCTTTCGTTCCTTTCGGGGATCCAGTCCTGCCCGCTCGAGAATGGCGCGGAGTGCCTCGCGCGTGGCAGGGGCGCCGCGGCCCACCGCGTCGCGTCCTCCCATCTTGCCCGGGTCGCCCAACCCCACCACCGGCACGTCCTCCCCGTTCAGCACGTCCACCGTGTCGCCGCGAAGGCGCCCCTGCTGCGCATGGCCGCCTTTGTCTACGGCTCCCTTCACACGCTGGTCGCTGCCGGTGACGGAGATCCAGGGTTCGACCCCGCGTACTCCGCGGGTGTGCGAGGCCACGGCCACCACACCCAGCACCTGCAGCTCGGGAGCCCGCAACAGCCCGTCCAGAACCCGCTCACCGGGTCCGGTGTCTGCATCGCCCTGATCGTCCACGAGCACCACCACGGGTTCGCACGGAGCCTTGCGGACCGCGTCCGTGAGTGCCGCGACGCCCCTTGGCGTGGGGTTCCCGCGCGACTGCGGCAGCGCATACAGACCCAGATCCGCGGCCGCCGCGGAGACGGCTTCCCATGCGGTGTGGTCACCGTCCGTCACGATGATGACCTTCGACTTTGCTCCGTCTACCATTCCCCGGCCCCTCCTGTCTCAAGGTCCAAAGCCGTCTGCTGCCGGTGCCTTGGGATCA
>JBMFXK010000341.1:0-3528 GCA_049964315.1 Clostridia bacterium
CCCTCAGAAGAGAGTTGAGATCTGTCCCTCCACCGCTACTGAAAGATTTGGGTTAGCGTGCTTGTGGGTTCGCGGAGCAACCGGGAACCCCGGACCATGCGACTGGGAACGCGCACCAGCCATGCGCGTACTACCCGCTTCGGGACACCTGGAGCATCTCCTGACGAAGACGCTTCAGCTCGGTCGTCGTGGATGAACCCGAATCTTACTTCCCGCCGTGCGAAGAGGCAGGAGCGTCTATTTCGCGGCGAGCGCGACCAACTCTGCCCGATGGGGGCCACTAACCACTAGAAATACTCGGGTTCCCAGAGCGTCCACACTGACCGGCCAATAGCCCGGCCGAGTTCGGGCGACGATGCGATTGTCGACTTCCAGGACCGGTCTCTTCGCGTGATACGATTGGACCACGGTCACCACGGCGCCTGCGGGTGTGACGGTCCACGAATAGACGGACCCATCCCGGATGGGATACGTGCTCCACTGGTGACTCTGGGTGTTAAATCGGAGCAGGAACGTCGTCCGGCCCGAATCCGTTCCATCGGGGGAGTATTGCAACGAGGCCCAGACGGTAGGTCCCTGAGTCACTATCTGGTCTAGTAAGGCTTCGTCGCCCCAGGTGCCGGGCACGGGATAAACGGCCAGTCGACCGGTGGACGGACTCCACTGGACCAACTCCGCTGGGCCTCTATAAATTTCCGGACCTACCTCGTACCGACCCGCGTTGATCCCAAACCATAAGGTCCCGTCGGCACCCTGCGTCAGGCCACTGATGCCACCAACGACTAATTGGGACAGTGCCACCCGGCGCACAAGGTGACCAGACGGTGTGACTTCGGCCAGGATGGGATGAAACAGCGGCGCCAGAAGCCCAGGATCATTGTAGGCCGTGGCCGGGATCGCCGGACGGACCACGGTGCCGCCCATCACCCAAACGGCGCCCGACCGCGTGCGGACCATCCCACTCGCCGCGCCAACGCTGAGCGGCTGGGAGCCTCCCACCCGCACGAGCGGAACCGGGACGAGCCACGGTGTTCGCCGCACGGTGGCCCCATGAACGGTCCATAGGGAATTGGAGTTCCCGGTTTGAATGCCCCCCATCACCATCGTGGAGTTCACCGGAGCCACCGATGTGACGGCCATCGCGATGACCCGTGACCCCCGGCCGCTTCCCGCCCACCAGAGCGGGCCACCCGGCAGAGCCACCCACATCCACTGCGAACGAGAATGCATAACAATCGTGGCCTGGAGCGGAGCCCCTCCGACAACCAAATCGTGTGCTGAATGGTAGGGCCATGGCAACCTCCAGACCGCGCGCACGGTGTCGGGGGGCGTAACAGAGACGCCTACCAAACGGGGAGCTGTCGCGGGGCGTCGCACAGGATGTGACCCGCGTGGATTCGCCGAATGGAAGGCACAGGCCGACAGGAGGATCGCGCTCCCCATCGCTGCCATGGTCCGTTTCAGGCCAACTCCATGGCCCTTGACCCGTGTCGACCCCGTCCTGTCCAGCCCGTGCCAGATGGCTACCGGCCCGCCGACACCCAGGTGTCCCAATGTCGAACCTCCCCAACGTGGGCTCAGGACACACTTCCCCGTACCATGCTGTCGCCGTTACCGCCGCGCACCTGAAGGAAGGGAGCAAGATCCCGCCCGCCGCGCGTGCGTAACCCCGGGGGGACTACGCCCACCCGGCATCCGCGGCCGCCTTCGCTGCCGTAAGCCCAAGGTTGTAACTGTCGTTCGCACTCGATCCGTCAGCGTTAACGAAGCCCGGATTGGTCCCTGCACCGCTGCGCCACGCCGCGAAGTCTGAATAAGCGGTGAGGTGGAATCCCAAGCTGTTCGCGGTGTCGATGATCTGGGTGTACGCGGGGCCGCCGACAACGATCACGCAGAAGTCGAGACCTCTCTTGGCGGTGAGCGCGGCGATGTCATAGCCTTGGGTCAGGTACGCTTCTGAGTACGGCGAGTTGTAGAGCCACGTCTCAATGGCCAACCCACTCACATAATCGGCAGTCGCGTACGTGAACAGGACAGTGCGATGGCCCGATGAGTTGTAGCCATATGGCGCCTCATATTGGGTGCGAGGAACGGTAAATCCGGGCGTAGGCAAGTCCTCGTCAACGCCGGACGAGCCGAGCGGGGGGTTACCCGCTGCACACTGGAGCCTGGACGGCCCAGTCGCCATGTAGGCACCATCCCAAGACGTCGAGGAGTGGCTGGCATAATTCGAGCCGTATGCCTTCCAGAGAACGCTGTAGCCGTATCCGCCATCGAGCAGGTAGCCATACTCGTTGGCGTCATACCCTCGGTTGTAGGCGTTGAGCCCCGCGCGCAACAAGTCGTTGCCCGAGTACGATGAGCACTGATTCATCCAATACTTCAGGTACCACATGGCCCCCGCGGCGTTAATCGAGTCGGCGTCCTCTACCTCTGTACTTGTTATGGTCACCCCGGTCTTGTTATTGTTCGAATTATTGGCGAACTGGTCGAGGAAGTCGGTAATAGCACCCGACTCCAATTGAAACCAGTTGTGGAGGTGGCCGCCATCCTCTTGGATCGCCTGGGCGAGGCCGACCATGGCGGGAATGCTGAACATGGAAGCGGCCCCCCAGATAAAGTCGGCCTCGTACGCTGCGGCACTGGATCCGCCCGCGTTGTCACCGTAATACGAGTACACTGTGTCTTCGCAACCTAAGGAGCTGGTCTCCGAAGGAACTGCGGCCTGCACCGGACTCCCGGTTGGTAAGTCGGTGCACGTACATGCAACTACCGCCATTAACTCACGCCCTCACTCTTAGCACCGATCGGGCTGTCCTTTGTGATCCAAAACAACGGTTCAGCTACCCGTTGAGTTTCGGGTCCTGTAGTGAGTAGAGAGGGCGTGCGTACGACAGGGCCAAGTGGTAATGATGCGAAGCCTTGCGCAAGCGCAATGAGGTGGACCCCTCCTCCAGACGACTGCCTTTCGGAATTACGTTGCGAGCGCGCGATCCACCCGATCGGCGCCACCTCCCAGGCACGCCCGTCGGCATCCACCAGGACGTCCCCGACAGACACGCTAGGGCACGGGTGCTGGGGGTTCCAGGCGCCGTCCGGCGCGAAGTCGTTCTGGCCGGCCACGAACGCGGTGTCGAGCGAGTCTGCTTCGATCGTTCCAGCCTCGTGGTACGCTAGAGGAAACACCCGCCGGGTGCTCCCGTACGTGCCGACGTAGTCCTCCGGGCGCTTGAGCTGCCAAACCGTGAAAATCACGAGATTATTTCCTCCCCTGCTCGGTCTAGGTGAATGACGACCGCCTCGGGAATGGCCACCGCGATAAGCCGCTGGACTATAGTCCAGTCGCCGCCCGCGAGCCCGCACCCGAGGCCGTATGGCAACCCGGGCACCACCGAGCGCTCCCGGGCCCAATAGCCAAAGCGCGTCAACGCGGTCACCAGCGCGGCGTAATCCGTGTGACGGCGGCCCACGCCGTAGCCGGCCTGGCCCACCAGGTGCACGATGAAGCGTCCGGGCGCCACCTCCACC
>JBMFXK010000342.1:0-3509 GCA_049964315.1 Clostridia bacterium
GAGCGGCCGTTTCAGGAAGGGGAGCTGGCGCTCTTCGGAAACGGAGACTCCATCATGGTGACGGCGGCCGATCGCCAATCCAGCCGGTCGCCGACCTTGGAGGTGCTCCTGCTTGGCGGTCAGCCCATCCGTGAGCCCATCTTCCATTGGGGACCGTTTGTCATGAACAGCCACGAGGAGATCCTGCAGGCGTTTGAAGACTATCGGAGCGGCCGCATGGGCATTATCCCGGCGACGACGGTGGACCTTCAGGAGGCTTTCCGGCACGACCGCGACGGATAGAACAGATAGAACAGATACCGATGAAGCACCGGCACGACTCGCCTCCCGCAGGCCGTCGTGCCGGTTTTTCGCATCAGGCGCACCGCTCAACCAGGGTGCGCATCTAAACAGGCCAGCCGAGCCGGGAGAGGAACAGGCGACGGAAACGTTCCTGGTCAAGGCCCAGTGCTACGTGAGCATTTGGCACGCTCGTGCTGTAGGGACGGGTATCGACAATGGTGGCTCCGCGGGTCAGAAGCCCCGTCCGCTCGATGTCGACCGGGTAATGGCCGTAGCGCGCGATGTCCGGCGCTTCGGCCAGCATGACGGCCAGGGGATCGTGCAGCGGCGCCGATCGCGTCCCCTTTGGCGCTCCGGGGTTATACGCCTGCAGATAAAACTCCAGCGCGTCGGTCAACAGTGGCGCGTGCGGCCAGGCTCGATCCACCCCGGCGAGGTCTGTGTCGTGGAATCGCGCCTGGTGGGTGGCGTCCAGGCCCACCATGGTGACGTCGCCGCCGGCATGAAACACCTTGTAGGCGGCCTCCGGGTCGCCCCAGATGTTGGCTTCCGCCGTTGCGGAGACGTTGCCCGCCACGAACGCCGCTCCGCCCATGAGCACCAGCCGGCGGATCTTGGTCAGGAAGTCCGGGTCCAGCGACAGGGCCAGGGCGACGTTGGTGAGACGCGCCACCGCCACCAGCGTGAGCTCGCCCGGCCGGCTGTCGGCCATGCGCACGAGGTACGGGGCTGCCGACTCCGTCTCGGGGACCCGGATCGGATCCGGGATGAGGGCACCGCCGAGGCCATTCGCGCCATGAAACGCCTCCGCCCCCGGGGCCCAGGTGTCGGTGAGGGGAGCCGCCGCCCCCCGGTACACCGGCGCACGGCACCCGACCAGCTCCAGCACGGCCAGGGTGTTGCGGGTGGTGACCTCGATGCCGCCATTTCCGAAACAGGTGGTGACCCCCACAAGTTCGAGCTGCGGGGAGAAGTGGGCATATAAGAGAGCCAGCGCGTCATCGATGCCGGTGTCCACGTCCAGCACGATCGGAATGCGTGATGCGCGGTCGTTCATCGTCCGTCCCTTTCCCGGCCGCCGGCCGACCAGGAGCGGCGGTTGCCGCTCCGAACAACAAGCGATAAGATTTTAGCAGTTGTTCGGAACCGAAAGTCCGGCCTCGGGCAAGCTCTATGGCGAGGGCCGCCAACCGCGCGGAGTCTTGGAGTCTTTTGGAGTCCTATTGAAGGCCCATTGAAGGCCCATTGAAGGAGTGCACATGGGCGCGCACGATCTCCTTTATGAAGGCAAGGCCAAGAAAGTCTGGACGACCGAGTCACCGGACGAGGTCGAAATGGAGTTCAAGGACGACGCCACCGCCAACAACGGTTTGAAGCGGGGCCAGATTGGGGACAAGGGCCGGGTGAATGCCCGCGTCACCGCCATCCTGTTCGAGATGCTGGAGCAGCAGGGCGTCCGGACCCACTTCATCCGCCAGTTGGATGAGAGACGGCTTCTGGTCAGACGGCTTCCCATGATTCCGCTGGAGGTCATCGCGCGCAACTGGGTGGCGGGATCCCTGCACGCGCGGACCGGCCTTCCTGAGGGGACGCCCCTTCATACGCCCATCATCGAGATCTACTACAAGAGCGACGCGCTCGGCGACCCGCTCTTCAATGACGAACACGTTGCACTGATGCAGGCGGCCACGCCGACCGAGCTGCAGCGCCTGAAAGATGCCGCACGCACCATCAATCACCATCTCTCATCCTTCTTTCTGGCCCGCAAGCTGATTCTGGTCGACTTCAAGCTGGAGTTTGGCAGGCTGGGCTCGGAGGTTTGCCTGGGCGACGAGATCACGCCCGACACCTGCCGGTTATGGGATGCCGATACCCATGAGAAGCTTGACAAGGATCGCTTCCGCCGGGATCTCGGCGGCGTCGAGGATGCATACCAGGAAGTTCTGAGGCGGGTGGCGCTATGAGTCAGCTGAGCATCGTGGTGCATCTCAAGGACGGCGTCCGGGACCCCGCCGGGGAAGCTGTGGAGCACGTGCTCCGCGAGATGGGGTTTCCCGTGGAGCATCTGCGCATCGGCCGGCACATCACTCTCGAGGTGGAGGGGACGGAGCCGGAACACCTCGGGCGGGAAATGGCACAGCGTCTGCTGGCCAACCCGGTGCTGGAGAAGTTTTCGGTCGAGGTGACCTCGTGAGGGTCGCCGTCGTCACGTTTCCCGGCTCCAACTGCGACCGCGATACGCTGAAGGCGCTGTCCCGCATCCCGGTCGAGGCCATACCGGTCTGGCATCGCGACACGGATCTGGCCGGGGCGTCCGCCGTCATCCTGCCCGGCGGCTTTGCATATGGGGACTACCTCCGCGCCGGCGCGTTGGCCGCGCATTCTCCCATCATGCGGTCGGTGCGGGATCTTCTGGAGCGGGGCGGCCAGGTGCTCGGCATCTGCAACGGTTTTCAGGTGCTGACCGAGAGCGGACTCCTCCCGGGCGCCCTCGCCATGAACATCTCGCGGCGGTTTCAGTGCGAGTGGGTCACCGTAGAAGTGGAAAGCGCCGTCCCCGGGCTCGACCTGGAACCCGGCGACCGCTTTCGCCTGCCCATCGCAAATGGGGAGGGCCGGTATATTCCAGATCCGGAGCGCCCGCTCGGTCAGGACGCCCTCCTCTTTCTCACCTATCGGGGTCCCGGGGGCGAGCTTCTAAGCCCGAATGGCTCGTGGGGCAGCGTCGCGGGCATCGCAAGCCGGGACGGCCGCGTGATCGCCCTCATGCCGCACCCCGAACGGGCCAGCGCGCACTGGCTTGGGGGAGAAGACGGTCTGCGCTTCCTGCAGGCCTGGGTGCAGCGCGCCGAGGTGCGGGTATGATCAGCCCCGATGAGGTCGGGCTCACCCCTGACGAGGCACGCCATGCCCGGATCCTCCTCGGGCGAGACCCCACCGATCTGGAATGGGGCCTGCTGGGCGCCCTCTGGAGCGAACACTGCAGTTACAAGTCGTCCCGCAGCGTCCTGTCCTGGCTCAAGCCGCCTCCGGGGCGGGTGGTGGGCGGGCAGGGCGACAACGCCGGCGTGGTGCGCCTCAACGACGCCTGGGAAGTGGCTTTTAAGGTTGAATCCCACAACCACCCTTCGTACGTCGAGCCATTTCACGGTGCGGCCACCGGCGTCGGCGGCATCATCCGTGACGTGGTGGCGATGGGCGCGATGCCCATCGCGCTCATGGACTCG
>JBMFXK010000343.1:0-3506 GCA_049964315.1 Clostridia bacterium
GCATCGGATGGGGCAGCGGCAGCTGGTGTCCCATTACCTCGATCCCGGCTGGATGGTGCCGTCGCCCGGCCAGGGAGCGCTCGGCATCGAGGTGCGCGAGGGGGATGACCGCAGTCTGGAGGCCGCCCGGATGGTGGCGGATTCCGAGGCCGAGGCCGCCTGCACGGCTGAACGGGCCGTCATGCTGGCGGCCGGCGGGAGTTGTCAGATCCCCCTCGGCGTGTATGCCGCCCAAGATGCCGAACTCTGGAACCTTTACGTGTTCTTTGACCCGCCGGCTGGCAAGCCCATCTCCCTGGGATGGCGCGGCGCGGACCTGGACGTCGGCGTCGCATGGGCGGTTCAGGAAGTGGGCGGGCGCAGCCGGGAAGCCCAGGGATGAGCGGGCGTCTGGCCGTCGTCGCGATGGTGGCCGATCCCCGCCACCAGACTCGGCGGGCGCTCGACCTGCTCCGGACGGCCGACGTGCTGGTCACCGACGTACACGGCTCGGCCAGCGGACTTCCGGCGCTGCCAGGCGCAGAGACCGTGCGCGTCGAGTCCGCGGAGGAGGCGCTGGCCACCCTGGGGGAAGAACTGGCGCGCGGACAGCGGGTGGTGCGGGCGGTGGCGCCCGAGCGTATGGCGGCCGTGCTGGCGGACGAGATCCGTCCCCTGGCGGAACGGGGCTGGCAGATAGAGGTGGCCCCGTTTGTCCGCGCCGCCGACGTGGCCCGCGCGCGCCTGCTGATGCCCCCGCCATCGGAAGATGAAGGCTTCCTCAACGTCCCCGACGGGCACGTCCGGGCCCTCGTGGAGGCGCTGCGGGAGCGGTGCGATCCGGCGACCCCGGCCGCCCTGCTGGACCGTCGGGGGGCGCCCGTCTACGGGCCGGTGCCGCTCGCGGCCTGGGAGTATGCCGGCGCCGGGGGAGAAGCCTGGAGCCTGCTGCTGGGAGCCTTGCGGCGTGTCGGCGCCAGCACGGGGTTGGAGAGTAGACGCGTCCTGGTGCTGCGAACGCAGGTCCAGGTGGAGCCGCTGCGGCTGCAGTTGGAAGACGCCGGGGCCGTCTGCCTGGAGGCGCCCATTCTCGAGGTGGCGCCCCCGGACTGGGAGCCGGTGGACGCCCTGTTGGGAGGCCTCGAGCGCTATCGGTGGGCGGTGTTCACATCCCAGAACGGTGTGGCCGCCTTCTTTGATCGCGTGCGCTTCCTGCGGCGGGACATCCGGACGCTGCACGCGCGCATCGCGGCGGTGGGTGCCGAGACGCGACGGATGCTCCAGGACCTGGGCTTCCAGGTGGATCTGGTGCCAGACCCGGGCCGGTCGCGGCAGCAGGGGCTTTTGGAGGTGTTCCGGAGCCTGCGGCCCGTGGGACAGAGCATTCTCATCGCGACCGGCGAAGGCCGATCCCCCGTCCTGGCGTCCGGACTGCGGCAGCTGGGGGCGGTGGTCGATGAAGCGGTGGTGTACCGCACCCGGCCCGCCGCGCTGCCGGACTGGGTGGAGCGGGAGCTCGAGACCGGCGGCATCGATGCCGTGGCGTTTACGTCGGGATCCACGGTCCGCTTCTTGATGGACCAGTTATCGGAAGACGGTAAGGGGCGGCTGCGCGAGTGCTGCCTCGTGGCCATCGGTCCCAGCACCCGGCAGGAGATGGCGGAATGGAACCTGCCGGTGGGCGGACAGGCGGACTCGCCCGGGCCGTCCGGCATCGTGGCGGCGCTGAAGCGCTGTTTCTCCGCATCGTCCGCCGCTTCTGTCTGACCCGGGAGCTCTTGCATCACGTGATCATGTGAAAGGACGATACCATGCACCCTATGGTGAGACCGCGCCGTCTGCGTGAGCATCCGACGCTGCGCGCCCTGGTTCGCGAGACGTCGCTCCGGATGGAGGACTTCATCTATCCCCTGTTCGTGAGGCCGGCGGGGGGCGAACCGCGGCCTGTCGAGTCCATGCCGGGCGTCTCCCAGTGGCCTGAGGATCGCGTGCTGCAGGAGGTTGAGCGGGCGGTGCGGGCCGGCATTCAGAGTGTCCTGCTGTTTGGCATCCCGCCGGAAAAAGACAGGGTGGGATCGCATCTCCTGGATCCGGACGGGGTGGTGCCTGGCGCTGTCCGGCGGATCAAGGACCGGTATCCGGCTCTCATCGTCATGTGTGATCTGTGCCTGTGCGACTACACGGACCACGGTCACTGCGGGGTGCTGACGCCGGACGGCCGGGTGGACAATGACCCCACGGTGGCGCGGCTGGCCGAGGGTGCCGTCCGCTTTGCACAGGCCGGTGCCGATGTGATCGCGCCGTCCGATATGATGGACGGCCGGGTCGGCGCGATTCGCCGAGCGCTCGACGAGACCGGCCAGACGCGCTCGGCGATCATGTCCTATGCCGCGAAGTATGCCTCATCCTTCTACGCGCCGTTTCGGGAAGCCGCCGAGAGTGCTCCGGCGTTTGGAGATCGGCGGGGATACCAGATGGACCCCGGCAATGCGCGTGAAGCGCTGCGGGAGGTGGCGCTCGACATCGGAGAAGGCGCCGACATCATCATTGTGAAACCGGCCCTGCCCTACCTCGACATCGTCCGCCGGGTCCGGGATGCCATCACCCTGCCGGTGGCCGCGTACCAGGTCAGCGGGGAGTACAGCATGGTGAAGGCCGCCGCCCGTTCGGGTTACATCGACGAACGCAGCGTGGCCTTGGAGGCGCTCACGGCTATCAAACGGGCCGGGGCCGACCTCATCCTGACCTATTTCGCGGTCGACGCGGCCGGCTGGCTCACCGAGCAAGGCACCTTGGGCTAAAATGGATGAGGTCTGAGGCAGAGGGAGGCGGCGCATGCGCGAGCAGGAGCGGGGTAAGGAGGCACAGGGCTCGCGCCGGGCCCCCGACAATGCGTCGGAAGGTCTTTACGAGTTGAATCTAGACGACCGGTTTCGTGTGGAGGGCGCCCTCCGTCTTGACTCCAGTCTCGGCGCCACACCACCCTCGGAGACCAGCGCACGCGAGGATCCTGATGGCCCGTCCGGTTAAGGATGGGGCCGCGGGGCCGGGTGCCGAGAGCCTGCGGCGGCTTCCTTCAATACACACGCTAGCGGGCACGCTCCCCGCCGAGATTGCCGCCGTCTGGCGGGTTGAGGCGGCACAGGCGGCCGTGGCCGAGTCACGGGAGCGGATCGGCCGCGGGGAAGACCCCGAACAGGTGCTGGCCGCGATCGTGCCGCGCGCGCGGGAGCTGGTCGATGCGCTCGCGCGTCCTCGGCTGCGTCCGGTCATCAACGCCACCGGTGTGGTGCTGCACACGAATCTCGGACGCGCACCGCTGGGTGATGAGGTGGTGGCGCAGGTCGGCGCCATTGCGGCGGGGTATTCCACTCTGGAGTATGACGCCGAGCGCGGTACGCGCGGGTCCCGGCACGTACACGTCGAGCAGGAGATCACGGCCATCACCGGCGCCGAGGCGGCCATGGCCGTCAACAACAATGCGGCGGCGGTGTTCCTCGCTCTCAGTGAACTTGCGCGCGGCCGCG
>JBMFXK010000344.1:0-3504 GCA_049964315.1 Clostridia bacterium
GGAGATCCGGATCGCGAGGAGCTCGGGGTGCCGGAGGACTCGCCGCCCGCTTTGTATCTGTGCCGCGGCACCGTGTGTGCGCCGCCCGTCCTCGAGGCCGGCGAGATCGCCTCCGCTGTGCAGGTGCTGGCGAGCGGCAGCCCGTCTGCCTGACGCGGAGACCCTGTTGGCGCCGGCTTGGCGCACAAAGGACGGCTGCAAGGTGTGGGCACGGGGCGATGGCAGCTGGATTCGGGATGGCGCATGCGCGGGAAGGCGTCGCGGCGATGAGGCAAGCGCGGAGCCTGACGGCAGGCCGCGGCAACCGACGGGCACAGGGGACCGGAGGGGTCAGCCAATCCCGTCCCGATTGACCACCGGCGCATCGCCCCACAACCGTTCCAGGTCGTAATAGCGGCGCTCCTCGGCCGTGAACAGGTGAGCGACGACGTCGCCGAAGTCGAGAAGGGTCCAATGGGCGCGGCGACGTCCTTCCCGGTGCCGGAGCGGACAGCCGGCGGCCGTCAGGCGCTCGTCCAGCGCATCGGCCAGCGTATCGATGTGGATGAGGTTCCGGCCCGTCACCAGAACGAAGTAATCAGCGACCAGGGTCACCCGGCGCATGTCAAGCAGCAGCAGATCCTCACCCTTGTGCTCCTCGGCCACTGCCAGGGTCATCAGCGCGGTTTCGTAGGAATCCGTCAGCCCGGGCCCCCTTCAGATCGGATGTTGCTGTCATTGTACCCCACTCACCCGACGTCAAGCGGCGGATCGAGCATCCGGATCGCGGCCATCATCCGGGGGTGCGGAACCAGATCGCGCCCCTCCAGATACCGCAGAGTCGACTGGAGCGTGCCGCGGTAGGCGCCGTCGAGGTCCCGAAACGTCAGATCGTAGAGGGCACGGCGTCCGGGGTAATCGCCGCGTCCTGGCTCGACACCGTCGGCTATAAACAGGATCCGCCCCGCGGCAGACAGCTCGGGATGGGCGGTGGTGTGCCAGAGGATGGCGTCCACGCCCGGTTCCGCCAGTCCGGCCTCACGGGCCCAGACACCCGCCACCGGCCCGTGCAGCAGCAGTGGTTCCTTCTCTTCCCACCCGTCCACCGGCCATGCCAGCCGACGCGCTTCCTGCAGGAGCGCCTCCCGAGACAGTTCCCGGGCGACGTCGTGGTACAGGCCAGCCAGATACAGCACATCCACATCCTGCCCATGCACATCCGCCAGCGCGCGGCACAGGTCAGCGACCCGGGTGGAGTGGGCCTTCCGATGAGCCGAGAGAACCTCCCAGCGCGCATCCAGAGGCGGCAGGCGCAGATTTGGCATGGGCCTCCTTATCTGGCGGCGCAAAAAGAGTAGAGCCCCGGGCGGGGCTCCCCTCTAGTACTGGTTCTGGCGGGGCCGTGCTTCGTTGACGATGATGTCCCGGCCACCAAGGTTCGTGCCGTTCAGTGCCTCGACGGCCTTCTCGGCATCCTCGTCAGCCACTTCGACGAATCCGAAGCCGCGTGAGCGCCCTGTTTCCCGGTCGGTAATGATGCGTGCCGACACCACCTGGGCGTGCTGCGAAAACGCCTGCATCAGGTCGTCTTCGGTCGTGGACCAGGGGAGATTGCCAACATAAAGGGTCCGGGCCATTGAGATCGATACACCTCCTGTGGGTTACATGCCTCAGGCACCCGGCCAGGAACCCAGGCCCCGGTCACCGTCCCCCCAGGAGATGAAAGACCCGAAGTGCTGGGAAACCGCCTGACTCTGGGTATATAGTATATCCTGCACCCAGGCGCTATGCGCTTGGCCAGGTGACACTACGCCTGCCGTTCCGACTCATAAAGGCCGCATTTCCGGATGTAGTCTTCGACCGCCTCCGGCACCAGGTACCGGATGGAGAGGCCCTTCGACAACCGCGCCCGGACGTCACTGGACGAGATGGCCAGCGCCGGCACCTCGAGATGGTGCACCCGGGAGACCTTGTCTCCCAGCGCCGGTTCCAGAGTCCTGAGCCGGAGCGGGTATCCGGGACGACTGACCGCTATCACCTCGGCATACCGGAAGATATCCTCGGCCGCATGCCACCCGGCGATTTCCATCACCGCATCGGCGCCGGTGATAAAGTACCAGTGCGCGTCCGGGTCTAAGGCATGGAAGTGGGCCAGCGTGTCGCTGGTGTACGAGGGCCCCGGTCTTTCTATCTCCACCCGGGACGTATCGAACCTGCGGTTCGATGCGGTAGCCAGGAAGGTCATCAAGTACCGGTGCTCAGCCGGTGCCACCGTTCTTGCCTTGTGGGGAGGTTCTCCGGCAGGGACAAAAATCACTCGGTCGAGCGCGAACGCGTCCCGAGCCGTTTCCGCCGCCACCAGGTGCCCGTAATGAATCGGGTTGAACGTCCCACCCATCAAGCCGATCGCTCGGCCCCTCGCTCCCATCTTCACACTCTCTATTCGATGAGTCCCTCAAATTTCCTGCAAAACAGGCTTGACTACTTCCACTTAATTCACCTACGAGGAGGAGTGGGCCCGGGCAGGCGCTCGGCCACCGCCTGCGGCATCAGGCTTCCGTCCCCGTAAATGAACACGCCGGGCCCGATCCGGACCGCCGACCCGTCCTCCACCCCCGCTCGTCGCAGCAGCGGTCCGACTCCCCGCCGGCGCAGATATTCAGCCAGGTACTCCTCGGCCTCCAGGTTCCCCCACTGGGTCATGCTGGCGCGTTGCTCCGCGTCACCCAACAGCCGCCATCCGCCGTCGTCCTCGCGGGACACTTCAATCCCCCGCACCTGCAGCTGCACAACCGGCATGGGGCGTTCAGCCTCCGGCACCGGCGTCTCACGCAGGATGCGGGCCACTTCGTTCATGAGTTCGGCGACCCCGTGTCCGGTCACCGCGGATATGCCATACACGGGCACGTCCAGGTGCCGCCGCAGCGCCTGCAGCCGTTCATCGGCACCCGTAAGGTCCTGTTTGGTGCCCACCACCAGCTCGGGGCGGCGGGCCAGGTCCGCGGAAAACGCCGTAAGCTCGTGCCGGATGGTCTCGTAATCGTCGATCGGGTCGCGGCCTGACAGCGGCGAGCAGTCCACCAGGTGCAGGAGGAACCGCGTTCGCTTCAAGTGCCGGAGAAACGCGTGGCCGAGGCCGGCTCCCGTGTGGGCGCCCTCGATGAGCCCGGGGACGTCCGCAATGACGAACGGCTCGCCCCAGCGCGCCACGACGCCCAGATTGGGAACCAGAGTCGTGAACGGATAGTCGGCCACGCGGGGGCGCGCTGCACTCACCCGGCTGATGAGGGTCGACTTGCCGGCATTGGGGAAGCCGACCAGTCCCACATCGGCCAGCAGCGTCAGCTCCAGGCGGATCCAGAGCGCCTCCCCCGGCTGTCCGCGCTCGGCCATGCGCGGCACGCGATGGGTGGAACTTGCGAAACGGGCGTTGCCTCGTCCTCCCCGCCCGCCGCGGGCGGCGACATATTCCTGGTCAGGCGTGGTCAGGTCGGCCAGGAGACCTCCGTCCTCCGTCATCACCAT
>JBMFXK010000345.1:0-3492 GCA_049964315.1 Clostridia bacterium
GCCCCACGCCCGGCCCAGCCGCTCGACGTCGGCCTCGACGATGTCGGTTCCTACAACGCCGCGAATGTCGTACTCCCGGAACACACTCGGATTCATGTGAGCCTCCCCGGTGGTCTTTGTCCTGAGGATAGCCGCGGGCCGGAGCGGGAGCAAGGACCGCGCCACGGGTACGGACGACTCCAAGAAGGCATGCTGAATGCCAGTCGACAGCGATTGACAGGTTTCCGAACGATTTCGTACACTCGACCTGGAATTGTTCGCAATCTATCTGGCTCATGTTCTCCAGGGAGGCAGCACATGGCAGTTGAAGGCGCGCCCGAGGGGACCGCGTCCGTTCAGTATCGGGATGAAATCGTCCGCATTGAGCCCAAAGGCATCGAGCATGTGACTGAGGCGGAAAGGCACGGGAGCGTGGGTTCCGTCTTCAGCCTGTGGTGGGGCGCCAACGTCGAGCTGGCCACCCTGTCAACCGGCGTGGCCGCGGTGGCGCTCTTCGGGGTCAACTTCACCCAGGCCGCCATCGGACTGGTTATCGGGAACATCATCGGAGCGCTGATCCTGGCCGGGTTGTCCACGTACGGTCCCCGCCTCGGTGTGCCCCAGCTGGTGCAGTCGCGCGCCGCGTTCGGGTTCTTCGGCAACTTCGCTCCCGGCATTCTCAATATGGTAGCCGGTGTGATGTGGTTCGGGGTCAACACGGTGCTGGGCGTGTTTGCGCTGGTGGCACTGACGGGCATGAACTTCCTGCTCGGTCTTATCATCATGGCCGGCATTCAGGTACTGGTGGCGGTGTACGGCTACAACCTCATTCACGCCTTCGAGCGAGCGATGTCGATCGTGCTGACCCTGGTGTTCCTCGGGATCTCGGTCTTCGCGTTTGCCCACGCCCACTACGGCCTGCCGTTCAACCCCAAGGCGCCAGTCGCCTTCGGCGGCGTGTCCGGCGGCATCATCGAGTCCATGGCGCTGGCACTGTCCTACCTGTTCGGGTGGACCGCCTTCGCGTCGGACTACACGCGCTATCTGCCGACCGCGACGCGCCCCAAGGCGGTGTTCCGGAGCGCCGGCTGGTCCAGCTTCCTCTCATGCCTGTGGCTGGAGCTGGTGGGGGTGGCCCTGGCGACGGTGTTCCCGGCCGCGGCGGCCGGCACCAACCCAGTGTCGGTGCTGACCGGAATTCCCGGACACTGGCTCGTGGCGCTCGCACTCATCGCCGTGTGCATCGGCACCATCACGGCCAACGTGCTCAACATCTACTCGGGATCGCTTTCGGCCCTCGTCATCAACATCCCGCTTAAGCGTTGGACGGCCGCCATCATTGTTGGGGTGGTCGGCGCGGTGGTGGCGTACATCGGGCACACGAACTACTACGTGGAATACGAGAACTTCCTGTTCCTCCTGGCGTACTGGATCGCGCCCTGGGCGGCCATCGTCCTGGTGGACTACTTCCTGTACCGCAAGGGCCAGTTCGAGACGGTCCTGTTCTACAACGCCCGTCGGGCGTTGCGGCCGGGCCTGTGGGCGTGGGTCATCGGCGTGCTGGTGTCGATTCCGTTCTTCAACCAGTCGCTCTACACCGGCTACGTGGCGCTTCACGTGCCCCAGATCGGCGACGTCTCCTACTTCGTGAGCTTCCTGGTGGCGGGAGCCGTGTACTGGCTGTGGACCCTGAGGCAGCCAGCCTCGTAGCACGGCCGCACCGGACCGCCTCCGCCATGGGTGCGGGGGCGGTCCGGTTGTCCGCGGGTGATCAGATGGACTTCAAGGCCTCGAAGGGGTTGCGGCATGTGCGGCAGTAGTGGATGGAACGGCAGGCCGCGGGTCCGAAGAGGCCCTCCCGCACCGTGTTCGACGAGCCACACCACGGACACATCACAGCCTGGTCAGGAGACACCGGCGGCGCGATGCCCCGGCTCCGCAGGGACGCGTGGCAGGTAGGCAGGATGCGGTCCGAGGTCCACGCCGTGCCCGTCTCAAAGACGACCCGGACCATGGGCGTGCGGGTGCCGAAGGCGGAAGATAGCCGCTTGAACGCGTCATCCTGCATCATCTGCAGCGCCGGACAGCCGACGAACGTTGGCGTTAGCACCACCAGCACGCCGTCCTGGGAGACGGAAACCCGGTCCACCATGCCCAGGTCCACCAGACTGATGCCGGGCATTTCGGGATCGCTGACCAGAGACAAGACCCGGTACACGTCCCCGATGGTGACACGCGCGTCGGTCACCATGACGTCACCGGGTCCTGGCGATACACCTCGGAAACGTCTTCCAGTAGCCGTTCCAGGTCGGGCGTATGCTCCCCCAGCCGGCCGTTCCGGCTCGACGAGAGCAGGGGTACCTGAATCCCCAGGGCCTTAAGGCGCTTGCTGACGCTGAGAAGCCACTCTTCATGCAGGGTGTCGGACTCCGGGAAGAATCCGGTGGCGGTCCAGCCCTCGGACCACGCTTCCACGTAGGCAAGGTCGCCGGCATCCGCAAAGGCCCGCTCAAAAGCTCGCTGCAGACGTCGAAGTCCGTCGTCGCCGGAGCCGGCGATCTGTTCGAGCCACACGTCATGGTGCAGGAGATGGTATCGCTCCTCGCGACGGATCTTGGCGGCCGCTTCGGCCAGAGGGAGGTAGCGGGATCCGGCCACCCGGTCGAGGCGCAGCCCTTCGAAGGCGTCATAAAGATAATGGCGGCAGATGGCATAGGCCCAATCGAAGTGGGGCGTGTCCCGGTAGGTGCCGGACCCGTTGACGCGCTCGACCAGCACGCTGTTACGCCTCTCTGATGGCGGCCGCAGGTGCGCCAGGCTGTCGCGGACCTCTGAACCGAGGTCGGCCAGCAGGCCAAAATACGTCGCGGCATGGCCCATCTCATCCTGGGCAATGGACGAGAAGGCGACGTCCTCCTCGAAATGTGGGGCCACCCCCAGCCATTCCGATGCGCGGATGGATACCACGAAGTCGTCGTCGGCCAGTTCCAGGAGAAGCTCCCGGAGCAGGCCGCTCGTATCCACGGCAGAACTCATCTCATCCCTCCTCAGAGCGTCCTCGGACCAGATGGCGCTCACGCCATCGTGTCCGGCGTCATGGCGTTTTGATGATAATGCCGCCACTTCTCGATCAGGTACTGGTAGTCAGACACTTCGCGGTAAGATTTCGGGATCCGGAACCGGAGGTCTTCGCCCTCAAGCTCGGCGATGGCGTCGCGGGGCACGACCCAGATGCCGTACACCTCGCGGCGGCGCAGGAAATTTTCGCGCGCCAGCGCCACCGCCATCTCGGGTGACCCCGCGAGAAAGCTTCCCTGCTCCACATACGGCCCGTGGGGTTCGAGGCGTGCCAGCACTTCGTACACCACGAACCCAGGTGCGGTCCGGGCCTCATCAGGCCGGGCCGTAACGGCCTGTTCGTCGCTCGGTTCCATCAGGAAACTACCGCCTTTCGTGCACCCATCAGGATCTGCCGCACCCACGCGCCCTCCTCATAGGAGGTCTGCCGCAGCT
>JBMFXK010000346.1:0-3487 GCA_049964315.1 Clostridia bacterium
TAGAAGTAGCCCGCGAGGATGCCGGCCACCCCGAGCGCCAGCATCACGGGCCCGCGCCAAAACACCAGCACCAGTCCCAGCAGGAAGGCCGCTCCATAGGTGGCCAGCGCCAGCCTGCGCACGGCGGCGGGCGTCAGGCGTCCATGCACCAGAGAGCCCGCAATGCCGACCGAATCCGCGGCATCCACCCCGCGCCGGAAGTCAGCGTACTCGTTGGCCATGTTGGTGGCGATCTGCAGGAGCAGGGCCACGGCAGCCATCAAGACCACCGCGCCCACCTGCACAGGTCCCCGCAGGAGCGCGGCGGCCACGCCGACCGCAACCGGCACCACCGAGGCCGGGAGCGTGGGGGGCCGGGACAAGGTCCACAACTCACGCAGCGTCATGGCATCGAGGGCCGGAACCAGCCCTGCACCTCCCTCCGCAGCACCTTGCCGTTGGCGGTTTCCGGGAGGGCGTCCACAATCTTCCAATGGTGCGGAACCTTGTAGCTCGCGAGGCGTCCGCGGAGGAACGCCGACAGGTCGTCGGGGCTCTGGACGGCGCCTGCCTGCAGCACCACCGCCGCGCCGGGCACCTGCCCCCAGTGTGCGTCCTCCACCGGCACCACCGCCGCCCGCTCCACGGCCGGATGCAGGAGCAGCGCGGCCTCCACTTCGGCCGGGTAGATGTTTTCGCCTCCGGACACGATGAGGTCGGCACGGCGGTCCATGACCGTCAGCCGGCCGCTTTTGTCGATCCGTCCCAGATCCCCCGTGTGAAGCCAGCCGTCGCCGGTCTGCAGCGCTCCCGCGACCCAGTAGCCGGGACTCACCTGCGGACCCCGTACGAGAATCTCGCCGACACCGTCCACGTCGGGATCCGCAATCAGGAGATCTGCGGCAAACAACGGCCGTGCGCCGCCGGCCGGGTCGTCGTCCACCGGGTCTACCGTCGCCATCTGCGAGCCGGTCTCGGTCATACCGTATGTGGGCACCAGGGGAAGACCCGCGGCAAGGCCCCGCTGCAGGAGTGCCGGCGGGGTGGCCGCCCCGCCCAGGAGGATCGCACGCAGACTCGGGGAGAAGGGGGCCGCCGCCGCGTCCAGGACCCGCTGCAGCATCGTCGGCACCAAAGAGGCGAGTGTGACCTCGCCGGAGGCCAGCCAGCACGCCACGGAAGCGGCGTCAAAGCGAGGCTCGACAATCACCCGGCATCCGGCGATGGCGGCCCGGAACAGGATCGCCTGGCCGCCGACATGAAAGAGCGGCATGCACAGGAGCCAGCTGTCGCCGGGCTGGTGTCCGAGGCGCAGCAAGGAGCCGATGGCATTCCACCAGTGCTGGTCCAGGGTCAGCACGGCACCCTTCGGCCTGCCCGTGGTGCCGGACGTGTAGATGAGGCTCTGCACCTGATCCGGACCCGGCAGCCAGGCTACCGGCAGGGGATCGCCGAGAAGCGGGTCCTCTCCGGACGCCTCGCGCTCCACGACCCACGTCTGCATGCCGCGCGGCCCGGACGGCGGGAGCCTGTCGCGCAGCGCGGGGGCGGTAATGACAACGCGCGGCGCCGCGTCCTGCAGGATGTGCGCCACCTCCTCGCGGCCGAGGCGGTGATTCACCGGCACCAGGACAGCGCCCGTGCGGATGGCGGCAAACACCAGCTCGGCGGCCAGCAGGGGGTCTGTCAGAAGCGCCGCCACCCGGTCGCCGGGGGTCAGCCCACCGGCGACCAGCCGCCCCGCCACCCGGTCGACGCGATCGGAAAAGGCCGCGAACGTAAAGTGCTCACCGACCCCGTCACCGTCAACCTCCATGAAGCGGCGATCGGGGTAAAGGCGGGCCCCGTTCTTCGCCCAGTCCCACTCACCGCCGAACGGCCGGTCCGACGGGTCGGGATGGGTCTTACGGAAGGCGGCCAAAACGGCCCCAGTCCGGAGGACGCTTCTCGAGATAGGCGTTCCGGCCCTCCTGAGCCTCGGCTGTCATGTAGTACAGCATCGTCATGTCTCCCGCCAGCATCTGCAGACCCGTGGCCCCATCGATATCGGCGTTGAAGGCCATCTTCAAAAAGCGGATGGCCATGGGGCTCTTGGCCAGGATCTCCTCACACCAGTCCACCGTCTCTGCCTCCAGGCGCTCGAGGGGCACCACCGCATTGACGAGTCCCATGCGCAGTGCCTCCTCGGCGTCATACTGGCGGCAGAGGAACCAGATCTCCTTGGCCTTCTTCAGTCCCACCATGCGCGCCATCAGGGCGACGCCATAGCCGCCGTCAAAGCTTCCCACCTTGGGCCCGGTCTGCCCGAAGCGGGCATTGTCCGCGGCGATGGTGAGATCGCAGACCATGTGCAGGACGTGCCCGCCTCCGATTGCATACCCGGCCACCATGGCGATGACCGGCTTGGGCAGCTGCCGTATCTGGCGCTGAAGGTCCAGAACGTTGAGACGCGGCACACCGTCTGGGCCAACGTAGCCGGCGTCTCCTCGAATGCGCTGATCGCCCCCCGAGCAAAACGCCTTCTCTCCCGCACCGGTCAGGATGGCGACGCCCAGATCGGGCGCCTCATGAAACCGGGAAAAGGCGTCCTGGAGCTCAAACAAAGTCGTGGGGCGAAAGGCGTTGCGGACTTCTGGACGGTTGATGGTGATCTTGGCGATGGCACCATGCCGCTCAAATAAAATATCCTCGTAGGACGGTGCCTGTTCCACCGGCTCCCACCGAATCATGCTGTCCCTCCTCACTGAACCACGGTTCACCTTAATGTTTCCTCCTCCCCCGCGGGAAAGTCAAACCACGGATTGCGACCGCCTGACCGCTATGATGGGGGAAGTTGTCCAGGGGGGTTGGGGCGTGTCGGAGCGACGGGAACTGAGCGTGGCCGCGGTGGTTCTGGCAGCCGTCCTGTGGGGCCTCTCTGGCACCGCCGCCAGTGCGCTGTTCACGCACTACGGGGTGAGCCCGGCCAGCCTGGTCGCGGTCCGGATGTCGGTGGCCGGCCTGATGCTGCTGGTGGGACTGAGTCTGTTCCGCGGTGTTCGCAGCGTGCTGGCGCCCATCACCGGCTCCCCGGGACCGGTTCTCATCTTCGCCGTGGCCGGGCTGCTCGTTGTCCAGTACAGCTATCTGCTGGCGATTGCAGACTCCAATGCGGCCACGGCCACTCTGCTGCAGTACCTGGCCCCCGGGATGGTCGTCATCTGGGTGGCGGGCGTCGACCGCCGGCTCCCCGGCGGCGGCACTGTGGGCGCGCTCCTTCTGACCGTTTTCGGCACCGCGCTCCTGGTGACGGGCGGGTCCTTCACCCACCTTCTCCTGGGACCCGCGGCGTTAGGCTTCGGACTGCTCTCCGCGGTCGCGCTGGCATTCTACTCGCTCTACCCGGTGAGATTGCTGCGCCGGTACGGTCCGCTGCCGGTGGTGGCCTGGGGTCTCTTTATCGGCGGGCTCGTGATGGACGCGGCCATGGCGGTGCTGGGGCGGCCGCTGCTGCACGGCCGGCTCGACC
>JBMFXK010000347.1:0-3473 GCA_049964315.1 Clostridia bacterium
GCTTGCTGCCGCGCCCTGCGCCGCGCCATCGGCCCTCCCCGATCGATTCAGGGCCGCGCGCCGGGCTCGGAATCGCGCTCGGCCGGAAACGCCACGCCCTGTACATGGATGTTGACTTCGCGCACACTGAGCCCGGTCATGCTCTCGACGGTCTGGCGCACCCGCTGCTGGACGCTGTAGGCCACGTCTGGGATGCGGCTGCCAAACTCGACCGCAATGAACAGATCCACCACCGCGATGCCGTCTTCGATGTCCACCTTGACCCCTTTGGCCAGGTTCTTGCGTCCCAGCATCTCGGCTATCCCGCCCACGATGCCTCCCGCCATCCCGGCCACTCCGGACACTTCGGTGGCGGCCAGGCCGGCGATGGTCTGGACCACATCGGTGGCGATGTGGATTCCACCGCCTCCGGGCTGTCCTCCTGGCTGACCGCCTGGTCGACCCTCCATGGTCCCACCTCCTGCCGGCAGCTGTTCGTCAGGCTCCGGGGATACGCTTTGCGAGGAAATTCGTGTGTATGCGCCCGCTGCGGAAGTCCGGGTCATTGAGAAGGCTGCGGTGGAGGTCAAGGGTAGTCTTCACGCCCTCGATCTGGAACTCAGACAGCGCCCGCGCCATCCGGTCGACGGCCTCCTCGCGGTCCCGACCCCAGGTCACGACTTTGGCCAGCAGGGAGTCGTAAAAGGGCTGGACCTCCGTACCCGCGTCCGCGCCGCTGTCCACGCGAACCCAGGGACCCTGGGGGACCTCGTACCGCGTAATCTGGCCCGGCGAGGGCCGAAACTGCTGGTCCGGATCTTCCGCGTTGATACGACATTCCAACGACCATCCCGTCAGATCCAGATGGTCCCCCTCGATGGCGAGGGGCTCCCCGGCCGCGATCCGGATCTGCTCCTTGACGATGTCAAAGCCCGTGACCATTTCGGTGACGGCATGTTCCACCTGGACGCGGGTGTTCATCTCCATGAAGTAGAATCTGCCCTCGTCGTCGAGCAGAAACTCCATCGTCCCGGCCGACCGATACCCCACCGCTCTCGCCGCCTCACGAGCGGCATCGCTCATCCGCTCCCGCAGTGCCGGTGTGACAGCCGGTGACGGAGCCTCTTCGAGGATCTTCTGACGCCGCCGCTGCAGGCTCGACTCGCGCTCGCCCAGCGTGGCGACATGCCCGAAGTTGTCGGCAATCACCTGGATTTCGATGTGACGAGGGTCCTTCAGGTAACGCTCCAGGTAAAGATCTTTGTTGCCGAACGCGGAGGCAGCTTCGCGGCCCGCCCGTTCCCAGGCGTCCTCCAGCTGATCCATCGTCTCGACGATGCGGATGCCGCGGCCGCCCCCACCGCCCGCTGCCTTGACCAGCAGCGGCAGGCCGACCGACTCCGCCACGACGCGCGCCTCTTCCAGCGAGGCCACGGCCCCGCGCGACCCCGGCACCACCGGCAGGCCGGTCTCGGCCATGGTGGCTCGGGCCTGGTCCTTCATGCCCATCAGCCGGATTGCCTCGGGCGGGGGCCCGATGAAGACAATGTTCCAGATCTGGCACACCTCGGCGAACCGATGGTTTTCAGATAGAAAGCCGTACCCGGGGTGGATGGCCTCCGCCCCCGTCTGTACGGCCGCGTTGATGATGTTCGGAATATGCAGGTAGCTGTGCACCGACTGTGCGGGACCGATCGGGAACGCCTCGTCCGCATATCGCACATGGACGGCATCCCGATCAGCCTCCGAATAAACGGCGACGGTTTTGATGCCGAGTTCCCGGGCCGCCCGCATCACACGGACAGCGATCTCTCCCCGATTGGCCACCAGGATCTTCCTGAACAGAGTGCCACCTCCACTTATGCCATCCCTATGACACCATAAGCGGACGAGCAGTGTCCAGGGGCCGGAGCCGGCCCCTGGCTTTAGGAAGCGGGCGCCGTCTTGGGCACGATGACGATGTTCTGGGGCGCCAGGCCCGTCACCTGAGTGACCGTGTCGGCAATGGTCGCCACCTGGTTCTTGGACAGACTGGCTGCGCCGATCACAATTTCGGCCTCATTCGGATTCAGCATCGCCACCGCCAGCGGGAAGCCGTGCGCCGCCAGAACTCCCTCCACCTGCATGGCCTGCTTCAGCTCCTGCGTGTCCTGCACCAGGGTCGCCTGAGCCTGACTCCGCGCAGCCTGGCTGACCTTGGGCGAGGACACCAGGGCCTTTAGGGTCATCATCTCCTTGCTCATCAGCTGGTCCCGCTGCTGTTTCAGGTTTGCGATATAGTTCGCCGTCGACTGGGTGCTCGCAGAGCTCGCCGCGGCGGGCTGGCCGCCACCCTGCACCGGGCCCGGCGCCTTATGGTACGCCACGTACCCGACCAGCACCGCCAGTACTCCCAAAAACGCTACGAATCGGACCAATGCCGACCGCTTCACCGACTCTCCCTCCCTTGTCCTGTCCGTTGCCGCCGCTGCACCCGGGCTCGTTTCATAAGGACGACCTGGTCCACTTTATGCGGGACATGGCTTCCAAATCTCTCCTCTCTTAGGGACCGCCGACCGGCATGGATTCATCCGGCAGGATGAGCACCTGATATGCCTGCACCTGGAGCAGGATTTCAACCGCCTCGGTGATCTCCGTACGCACGCCAGGATTGCCGGCACCCGTCGCCACCACCACGACTCCCGAGACCGCTGGCTCGATTTCGGCCACCGCCCGCGGTGGGTGGCCGCCGTACTGGGTGAGCGCCGTCCGGGCCAGGGTCACACCCGCCGACACCCTGCCTGCTCCGGGAATGGCCGCCACCATGGCTGCCACTTCCTGGTCGAGCGCCCGTTCCTCGTTCAGCAGCTGCAGGGAGCTCGAGGCGGGCGCGTCCACGCTGGTCGTGGGCCCTCTCGCAGGGGCGGGAGCCCGCGGCCAGCTCCCCGCCACCACCAGCGCCAGCCCCAGGCCCCCGACGACCAGGAGCCGAACCATCATCGGGCGATCCCGGTGCCAGAGTCGATCGACGATGTCATGCCACGAACCCATTCCACTCCCCCTTCCCGGGTCTAACCCCGCGGGCCGGTATGTCCTGCCCGTCGAGGGCGCACCGAATGTGTCTGCAGCTCCACCACCCGGATGGAGCGGGCGCCGAGGCCGGTCAGCTCCTCCACGGTGTCGAGAGCTGCCCGGCGGAGACTGCGCGGCGGAGACGACACCGTGAGCGTTACCGTGACCACGCCCGCGGTCCGGCCGGCGGCGGCTCGCTCCACTCCGGGAAGGCTGCCCAGCACCATCGCCACGTCGGCGTCCTGCTCCCGGTTCAGGCTGGCGGTCATAGCCGTTGAACGGAGTGACCCCGGGTATTCCAATCCCGCCTTGCGGATTCCCGAGAACAAGGTCCACACGGGTCCCACCATCGCACCCAGCAGCACCAGACCCACGACGAGCCCGGCGTAGCGGCGCAACCCTCCCGCCGGCAAGACCCAGTCCACGACGTTGCCCACCAGGGC
>JBMFXK010000348.1:0-3473 GCA_049964315.1 Clostridia bacterium
CCCGAGGTGTCGGCGCCAACCCAGTACGGGACGGGGATGAAGGCCTTCGCCGTGTGCTCGTGATACTCCAGAAGGGGGCCACGTGATCATCGAAAAGGGGGCCACCCCGAGGGTGGCCTAGGGGAAAAAGGGGCACGTGAGTTCTCCGAGAACGACCTGTCGGCTGGTGGAAAGGCCAACCACAGCTGACAGGAGGCAGGAGATGCACGACGTGCCCGACATTCAGGCTATCAGAGCGCTGTACGCCCGTGGCGTATCCAAACGGGAGATCGCCCGGCTACTGAGCATGAGCCGCAAGACGGTGGACAAGTACACGGCAGAGGACTATGTGGTGCCCGAGGAGCCGCGGATGCGGACCGGGCAGGGACGGGCCGCGCCCAAGTTGGACCGGTGGAAGGCGACCCTGGAAGAGTGGATGGCGCAAGACGCCAAGGCGCCACGCAAGCAGCGGCGGACGGCACGGAAGCTGTACCAGGACCTGGTCCAGGAGTATGGCGACCAAGTGGACGTGTCGGAGGTGACGGTGCGCCGTTTCGTGCGCCATCACCGTGACGCGCACCGCGAGGCGTTCGTCCCGTTGGCGTTTGCGCCTGGGGCGATGGCCGAGGCGGACTTCGGGCATGCCATGGTGGTGCTGGCAGGCGAGAGGCAGACGCTGCCCTTCTACGCCAGTGTGCTGATGTATTCCGGCAGGCGGTTCGCCAAGGTCTATCCGCACGAGAAGATGGAGGCGGTGCTGGACGGGACGGCGGAGTCCTTCAGCGTGTTTGGCGGCGTGCCGCATCGGGTGATGTATGACAATCCGACCACGATCGTGACCAACATCCTTGGCGGAGGTCGGCGCCTGCAGACCCCCGCGTTCAAGGCCCTGCAGGCGCACTACGGCTTTGAGGCGGTGTTCTGCAACCCTGGCCGAGGCAATGAGAAGGGTGGCGTCGAGAACTCGGTCAAGTGGGCGCAGCGCAACCTGTTTAGCCCGGTGCCCGAGGCCGACTCACTGGCTGAACTCAATGAAGAGTTGCTGCGGCGCTGCCTGGCGTGCGAGCAACGCCCCCGCCGACCTGGGGAGCCACTGATTGCCGATTTGTGGGAGGAGGAGCGCGGCCACCTCGGGGCGCTACCGCGCCACCCCTTCCCAGCCTGCCGCGCACGGTTCGTGCGGGTGAACAAGCTGCTGTTGATCTCCTGGGAGGGCGCGCACTATTCGGTGCCGATGCAGTTCGCGGGCAAGAGCCTGTTGCTGCGGGTGTTCTGGGACCGGGTCGAACTGAGCGAGCAGGGCCGCGCCGTGGCAGTGCATGAGCGGGTGCCCAGTGGGCGGTGCTCAATGCAACTGGCCCACTACCTGCCCGTGCTCGAGCGCAAGCCACGGGCGGTGACGCACGCCGCGGTGATCAGCCAGGGTCCGCCGGCGATCGCCCGGTACCGCGATGAGTTCCTGGCGGCGCGGCCGGAGGACTACCGGGAGTTGGTCGATATCCTGCGCCTGGCCGACGAGGTGGGGCTGGAGCGGATGATCACAGCCCTGGCGACGGCCAGCCGCCACCGGGCCTACGATCTAGAGAGCGTCCAGGCGGTGCTGCACATGGACGAGCCCGGGCAGACGCCCGAGGAACTGGCGGCCGCTCAGCTGAGCCGGTGGCCGGAGACCGTCGTGGAAGCCCCCCACGCGGAGGACTACGCCTGGTTGACCGAGGCCACCGCTGCGGTTGGTGATGAAGATGAGTGACGAGGCGGTGCGTGGGCGTATTGACGCGCGGCTGCGCGCGCTGCGGCTGCCAGGCGCGCTGGAGCGGTACCGTGACCTGGCCGATGAGTTGGGGGTGGGCGAGCCGGGCCTGGAGTTCCTGGACGCCTGCCTGCAGGAGGAGATGGACTCCCGGGAGTTGCACCGCTACGAGCGCAACCTGCGGGCGGCGCGCTTCCCCGTGGTGAAGGAGCTGGCCAGCTTCAACTTTGCCGCCATCCCCTCGGTCTCCAAGACGCAGGTGGAGGAACTGGCGACTGGCCACTTCGTCGCTGCGCATGAGACGGTGCTGTTTGTGGGCAACTCGGGAACGGGCAAGACGCACTTGCTCTTGGGTCTCGGCATGGCGGCCATCCAGAAGGGCTACCGCGTGCGATTCGTCACCGCCGCTACGCTGGTCAATGAACTGCTGTTGGCCCGCGCCGAGTTGCGCGTGCCTAAGGTGCTGCGGCAGTATGCGGCCTTCGATCTGGTTCTGGTAGACGAACTGGGCTACCTTCCTCTGAATCAGGAGGCGGCGCAGATGCTGTTCACGTTCTTCGGGGAGCGCTACGAGACGCGGTCGACGGCCCTGACCACCAACCTGCCGTTTGCCCAGTGGACCCAGGTCTTTGGCGACGAGACCCTCACGGTGGCACTGCTGGACCGGTTGACGCACCGCTCTCACGTCTTGCTCTGCAACGGCGAGAGCTACCGCCGTCAGGAGAGCAAGCGCCGGGCGGTTGCCGCGGACCGGTCCAGGAACGAGGCCTAATCGGGGCGCTCCAGCCTCGCGGCAATGCATGCATACCTGGAGGTGAGGAGATGGCTGCGGCAGCGGGCGTCAGACGGCACAACTGGCAACTGCGCCTGAGCCCAGAGGAACTAGAACTGATGGAGGCGGTCCGCGCGGCAGATCCCGTTACCGCCCCGTGGTCCGTTGACAGCCGGGCGGACTGGCTGGTGCGCCTGGTGGCAGCCGAGGGCGAACGCCTGCTGGCCAACGGTGCCAGGGGGGCCACACGCTCACGTGTGACGGCCGCCATCGAGGCGGTAGACCGCCACCAGAGTGCTGACCGCTGGGCAAGAGGCGGGCGGCCGCCCTACGTTCGATCCCCTCGTGGCAGAGATGTGGGCTCCAACCAACCCACCCCCGGCGGCGACGCCTGATGGCCGCCCCCGCGCCGGCGGCCCGTTCGCCGCAGGCCTCCCTCCCCCGCAAGATCCGCCCCAGCCGCAGCCCCCCGTGACCGGCGAACAGGGCGGGGGACGTGCCGTCCCCCGGACCCCCTGGCCGACTTGGTCGCTCAAGCTCCCTCGGACTCAGGAGACCCCGGCGCCCCGGTGCGGATTCGGCAGTGCCGCGGACCACCCGCGCCATCGGTGGGCGTCAGGGGGCCTGCCGGCCCCCTCCGGACCCCCGCCCGGACCCCCGCCCGGACCCGGAACCGAACTGACGTGCCCTGGCCCCCTTCTCGATGATCAACCCGGCCCCCTTTTCGATTGACACGGGCAGTCGGGGCCGTCTGCGTTCCCGGGGGCGAAGTCACGGCAGCCCGCGACCGTCAGTCCCCAGTTGCCGGGGGCGTGGCGGGGTCAGGGCGGCGTTGGGGACGATAGCTGGCGCCCTCCAGCACGAGATGGTGGGCACTGTTGATCAGCCGGTCCAACACGCTCTCGGCGAGGACCGGGTTGGGGAACAGCCCATACCAGTCATGCGGTGTGCGGTTGGAGACGACGATGTTGG
>JBMFXK010000349.1:0-3455 GCA_049964315.1 Clostridia bacterium
GGACCGCTCAGCCGCTTCTGCCACGGTGCTCGCCTCCCGGCCGGAAGGTGCAGGGAACGATGAAGGGCGCAAAGCGTTCGGGGTGCGGCGAGATGCTCAGCCGGTCCCAGTTGCGCGGACCGGACTGGGCCGCGTAGAGACATGCGCCGTCGGCGAGGAACTCCGACGGCACGGCCACCAGCGCGCGGTGGGCCTGCCACGGCCCCGCGATCCGCGTCCGCCGCAGCAGGACCACGCCATCGATGCGGAACGGCGTCTCGACGGCGCGCAGCAGGCGCCCGGCCCGGTGGCAGAGGACGAGCCAGTAGGCGTCGGTGCGGCGGAAGTGGACCTCGGCGGTGAGGGACGTCGGGTGCGCGGTGAGCACGGGCAAGGCGTCGTGCGCGCCTCGGGCGCGGAGCCAGCGGAGCGCGACGTTGGCGGGGGGCGCCTGCGGGACCAGGCGAGTGGAATGTGGGCGCTCGCGACGGCGCGGAACGGTGGCGGAGTACAGTGGTGCCTGTTCACAGACCAGCAGGGCGGACAATGAGGGCCCCTCCTTGTGTGGTCATCCCAGCCCGTCGACGGTGCGCCGAGGCCGCGGGGCACGCGATGGCGTTGCCGGCGAAGACGGTGGGGGCTAGACTGCCAGTGCGGGGACGCATCCCTGCGGCGAGCAACGGCAGGATCTGCTGTTCACCGGGCGAGTGGATCTGCGCTCCCGGGTACGGCTAAGGGCACGGCAAGTCGCCACCTGGTTTCGGTGACGGAGCCGACCGACTGTGGAGGCGGCAGCGATGGAAACGGCGTGGAAGACTTTTGGATATGAAGACTTGGTCCGGGAGCTCACACCGCAGGCTCCCTCGCCATGCTTGGTGGTCCGGATCAAGGGCTCGCTTGCCCACTCATTTGAACCGAGAGGTTTGGCATGGCGGGTTCTCCACCAAGGAGAGGGCGCTGTGGCGCTGGGCCTGCCGGATGTGCTGAGGGAAGTTGCCCCTGGTCGCTTCGTGTATGACGCGGTCAGGGCCGGAGAGCAACTCGTGGCACTCTACAAAGCGTTGGAGCAGGCGGCTGGCCCTGAAGAAGAGTACGACTTGCACGTGGCTCTCTGGCTACCGAGCACTGCGCGCTTGGTGGAGCGCGCGCCGGGACCATGGTCCGTCCTGGCGCCTGAGATTCTCTGGTCGGCAACAGAGGGGCAGCACTTGAGCCGCCGGGAACTGCATGGGCTCGATGAGTTCATGCGTGGGCCGACTCCCAGGCGCCATGCGAACATCGAACAGTGGCTGCAAGGCTTTGTACGCGCGCGGGGTGTCCTGCTGCAAATCGAAGAGAACGCCCCCGTCTGGGAGTACTGACTTGTACCTCGACGCCGCGCTGCGCGCCGTCCTGGAGCGAGATGCGGCCGATGTCGTCGCCTGGCTGAGGGACTTGCAGGTGCGGTTCAGCGGCACCGCGCAGGCTGTGGAACTGATCACGCATCGGGTCAAATCCGAACGGAGTATCGCTCAGAAGTTGGAGGCCTTCCCGCATCTGGTCGTCGATACGATGCAAGACATCATTGGATGCCGTGCCGTGTGTGTCAACGGCCTGGGCGTCCGTGCGGTCAACCGAGAGATCGTCGCCCACTTTGGTGCCAGGGTGCCCAGGGCTCCAAGGGCCCGCCGGACGGAACTCGGCTACCTGTCATGGCATGCGGTGCTTGAACCTGTACCCGGAGGCCCGGGATATCGCACGGAGATCCAGGTGCGCACGCTGACGCAGCATGCTTGGGCCCGGACCAGCGAATTGCTGGCATACAAGAAAGGCGACCAGGCTGATGCCCTCATGGCGGAGTTGAGGAGGCTGTCTCGCGATCTCGACGAGCAAGACCGCCGAATCGAGGACCTGTTCCGTCAGGCCTGGCCAGAGGGGGATCGGTGAGCCGCTCCAGGGCGTGCAGATGGCAAGTGGCTGCGCCTTCGTGCGGCCTGCCCGCTGCCCATAGAACTCCCCCCGTAGATTTTGCGTTTGGGCCGAGCTGGATGGGGAGCATGACGTTGTCATGATCGTGGAGGCCTTGTCCGACGGGCATTTCGGGAGTGGTGGGGGCGGTCGGAAAAGGCCGTCTGCGATTCAGACTCGGCGCTTTGCGTTGGCGTATGCCGCGTCGTGCGGACCAAACGCGATGAATTCAACGAGGTGCCGCGTATCGTCCACGATGTAGACAAGCCGGTAGGCGGTCCCGCCCTCGCTAAAGGCTACGGCGTACACGCCAGCAAGGTCCCCGTGCTTCGGATCGCCCGCCCGGCGCGGGTCGGGGAGCACCGCGGGAATGATCTTCGTGGTCAGCAGAATCAGAATCTTCGGATTGCGCCGGAACGCGTACAGGTCCTTCGCGGCCGAACTAGTGAAGGCGTATCCGTACACTGGTCAGGCGTGCCCGTCGCGAAGGGCCTGCAAAAACGATGGCCCGTCGATCAGATTATGACCACTTTCCCGCAAGCGGTTCCGGATGATGTCATCCTCGTCGTCGCCGCCGAACACGGGGACGTTGTGGCCGTCGTCGACGAGTTCGAACAGCTCACCCGGTGTGCACTGTAGCACCGCGCACAGCCGGCTCAGCGTTTCGAACCGGATACCCTGCGCGTCGCCCCGCTCCAAGGCGGACACGGTGTCCGGGCGCAGACCCGTCAGTGCCGCCAGCCGGCGCTGGGACAGGCCAAGTTGCGCGCGTAAGACTGGAATCCGGACGCGCACCTCGCTCGCAGATACCACCCCATCCACCCCCACCGAGACGTTAGCACGGTAGAGCGTGTCATGCAATAGGATGTGCTCGGACTGCTATCCTATGCGCGGGGTATGCTCTGGGAGGAACACATCGCGATTGACCCGGCCGTGGGGGGCGGGCAGCCGGTCATTCGGGGCACTCGAGTAACGTTACCCGTTGCCTGCTCGCTCGATGGCGGGCGCCACGAGTCTCCGACGAGCATGCCGCCTTGCTGGCGGGGAGGAGCCGTGGGGCGCTCGGCTCCCTGCGGCTGCCCATAGAACTCCCCATAGACTTTGCGTGATGGGCCGCGTCCGATGGGGAACGTGAGTTTGTCTTGATCGCGGAGGCCTTGTCCGACGGGCATTTCGTGAGTGGTGGGGGCGGCCGGAAAAGGCCGTCTGCGACTCTTAATCAGCGGGTCGTGGGTTCGAGTCCCACCGGGCCCACCAACAGACACAACGGCGGAAGCCCTGGAGGCATAGAGCCCCAGGGCTTTCCTCTGTTTTGAGGTTAGCGGGGATGCATGGGAAATAGCGGGTTTGTTGGGTGAGTGCTAGGACATGCGCGGGTATGCGCGCGATTGCTGCGGGTACTGGATGGGTACTCCTTGGGCGGTGGTTCCTCTATTGGCAAGTGGTTGGGAGAGAAGGGCTTGACGACGTGCCCAGGTGTTGCGTGCCACTTTATTTGGCGCATGCTGTCCCGAACTGAGCGTCGTAGC
>JBMFXK010000350.1:0-3445 GCA_049964315.1 Clostridia bacterium
GTCGGGATGCCACCAGCTGCGGGCACCTGGGAGTTCTCGTGCCAGAGCCCTCACCTCACCGCGTGTCAGGGTCTCGCTCCCGACCCCGGAGCGCGCGTCCAGGCGCAGGGATGGTAGCCGCCCCAGCGAACGGCTCTCCTCCACTTGTACCGCGTGGCCGAACACCAGCCGCGTGCGTATCAGGCGGTAGTGCCAGGACGGCTGGATGCCCGGGATCTCGGCCGGATCATGGCCGAGCTTTCCTTCCCAGTGCACGAACCAGCGGCGGACGCGGGCCGGTTCGCGCGGCAGGTCGAGGTTTTTTGGACGCATATTGAACACCCGCGCCGTCAGACGATGCGGGGCAAGGCCCCGGATCTCATCAACCAGGTCGGTGGCCGGAAGCTCGGATGCCACCAGCGTCCACTCGCGGTAGCCGCGGCCGTCGGTCATGTCGAGCCCGGCCAGCACCCCCATCTGCCAGGCCTCGTGAACCCGGTGGCCCTGCAGCCACCGGGTTCGCTGTGACACCCGCGCGGGGTCGCGCAGACGTTCTTCGAGTCCGCGCCAGAAGCGAGCCTCACGGGGAGCCCGGATCTGAAGACGGCCCGGCGCCCACCAGCGGACCCGCGTTTCCACCCCTGCCCGCACGTCCAGCTCGCGCAAGTCCGCCAGGCCCAGAAGCGCGACCAGCGCGGCCGTGTCCTGCGGCGCTTGCGGCCAGCCCACCTCCGCCTCGATTTCGCCAGGGAAGACGGAGATCCAGTCCGCCACGGGACCGGCCGTCTCGCCCCACGCGGTGAGCCGCTCGGGCCATCCTGACTCGGTTCCGGGACCGGAAAGGCCGGGCCCGCTGCCGGCCCGGTCTTCCCATCTCCGGCTCCACCACATCGGGACCACCTCGATCCGTCCCCGCCATTATACCGGGGGGAACGCGAGGTCCCTAACGACCCAGCAGGGTGCCCACGTACTGCAGGATCGCGTTGGCGCAGTCCGGACAGTATCCGTGGTTGGCCACGAGGCGATCCGCCACTTCGTTGAGCTTGCGGAGCTGATCCTGGTCCGGGGCCTTGGTGGAGGTGGTGATCTTGACTACGTTCTTGAGGTCCGAGAACAGTTTGGTCTCGATGGCTTCCCGCAGGCCGGCGTGGGCCGTGTAGTCGAAGCTCTTGCCGCGGCGCGCCAGCGAGGAGATGCGGATCAAGATCTCTTCGCGGAACGCTCGCTTGGCGTTCTCAGTGATGCCAATCTGCTCGTCGATGGACCGCATGAGTTTCTCGTCCGGATCCAGCTCCTCGCCGGTGATGGGGTCGGTGAGCCGCGTCTTGTTGATGTACGCCTCGATGTTGTCGAGATAGTTGTTGAGGAGCGCCCGGGCCGAGCTTTCGAAGGAATAGACGAACGCCTTCTGGACCTCCACCTTGGCCAACTCGTCGTACTCCTTGCGGGTTTCGTAGATGAGGTTCTGGAGCCGCTCCTTCTCCTCGGCCGAGAGCCCGGTGTGCTGGTCGAGACCGTCTTTCAGGGTCCTCAGCGCGTCGATGGGGTTGATGCAGCGCACATCCGGCTGGACCAGGGCGCTCGACAGGCGGTTGATGATGTAGCGCGGCGAGATGCCGTCCATCCCCTCCTCCGGGTGCTCCTCCCTGAGCTCGCGCACGTCCTTCTGGGTGTAGCCTTCAACCGCCTGGCCGTCGTAGAGCTTGAGCTTCTTCATGAGCGAGAGCCCCTGCTTCTTGGAGTCCTTGAGACGGGAGAGCACCGCGAACATGCTGGCGACACGCAGCGTGTGGGGGGCTAAGTGCACCCCGGCCAGCCCGGACTCCCGGATCAGTTTGGCGTGGATCTTCTCTTCGTCGCTCACGCGCAGGTTGTACGGCACCCGGATCAGGATCATGCGGTCGCGGAGCGCCTCGTTGCGCTTGTTGGCTACAAACTGACGGTACTCGGCCTCATTGGTGTGGCTTAAGATCATCTCATCTGCGTAGATGAGCGCAAAGCGCCCCGTCTTGATGTTTTGCTCCTGGGAGAGTGTGAGAAGCCCGTAGAGAAACTTCTCGTCGCTCTTCAAGAGTTCGATGAACTCCATGAGGCCGCGGTTGGCAATATTGAGCTCGCCGTCAAAGCGGTATGCCCGCGGGTCGGACTCGCTGCCATAGGCACCGATGGTGGCGAGGTCAATGGATCCCGTGAGTTCGGCGATATCCTGCGATTTGGGATCGCTGGGCGCGAAGGTCCCGATGCCGACCCGGTGCTTCTCCGAGAACACCAGCCGGCGCACCGGCACGTCCTCGATCCGGTTTTCCCACTCGTGCTCCAGGCGGTGCTGGCAGACCGGGCACAGCTCCCCCTCGACGTAGATGCCGTACTCCGCCTCCAGTTCGTGCCGGAGCGCTTCGGGTATCAGATGCAGCGGCTCTTCGTGCATTGGGCAGTCCTCGATCTCGTAGAGCGCCCCCTCCGGGGTGCGCGTATACGCCTCCAGCCCGCGCTTCAAGAGCGTGACGATGGTGGATTTGCCGCCTCCCACCGGTCCCATCAGCAGCAGGATCCGCTTGCGCACCTCGAGGCGGCGGGCCGCCGAATGAAGGTAATCGACCAGTTGCTCCAGCGTGTGATCGAGACCGAATAGTTCATCCTCGAAGAAGCGGAAGCGAACGTCCTGAACCCGCCCCATTTCCGCAATCATGTCGTAGATGCGGGCATGCGACAGGCGGGCCAGCCGGGGGTTCTCCCGCACCATCTCCAGGTAATTCCAGAACGTGCCCCGCCAGTGAATCTGGGCCTCATCCTCCCGCAACTGCAGAAGACGTTGTCTGAGATCCAACGGATGACCCTCCCATTCCCTGAAAGTCCCGATCATCGGGCATACGGGTTTCCGGGAACGCGACCGGTGAGCGCCGGTCGCGTTCTAAATGACCACCTTGGTGTTCTGCCGGCCGTCGTAGGTCAGGACCAGCCGTCGCCCGTCCTGACGGGTTTCGAGGTGCACGGGGCGTCCCCAGAGTCGATGGATGTGCTGAAGGGTGCGCTCCGCGAACGGAAGATCCAGATCGCGGTCCTCATGGCGGTGCTGGAGGTACAATTCGCCGCGGCGGTTGTAGTCGCCGTCCTCCACGTGGATGACGGGAATCCCGCCATGTGTGAGCTCCTCCACCAGGCGCTGACGGACGTGCTTGAAGTCGGTGCTGTCCACCAGCACCTGGTCCTGATGCAGGGAGAACGTGTAAAGGTCCAGCGATTCCACGGTCTCCCGATCTAGATGATTGCGGATGAAAGCCGCGTCGTCCTCGACCTCGCGCGTGAGCCACAGGGCCTCGTCACCCTCTACGTCCGCAATGCGCTCCCACATCCGGTACCCGACCAGATAGGGATTGATGCCGAGACGCGGCGGTTGCAGCACCGAGCTGTGCAGCCGGGCGAAATTGGTGGCATCCTCATCGTCCAGATCCAGCACCCGCATGAG
>JBMFXK010000351.1:0-3443 GCA_049964315.1 Clostridia bacterium
GGAGGCGGCAATCCGATAACGGAACAGGACACGTTCTGCGCCAGCTACGACCAGCGGCGCTGACCCACCGGACGGGGAGCCTGGCGACTCCCCGTTTGCTGCCGGTCCTGCCGCGGCTCACTGCATAAGGAAAGCCCGCCGTCCGGATGACGGCGGGCGCCCGGGGATGACCCTTTACACCACGGCCTGCGGCCTGATTTTCTCGACCGCGTCACGGATATCTTCCAACTTGATATAACGGTCGCAGGCATTCTCCAACTCTGCGGCGATCATGCCGCGCGTGCCCACGCCGATGATCTCCTTGCCCTTGGAGCGCAAGAGTTCGACCGCCCGCTCGAAGTCTCCGTCTCCGCTCATCAGAACGGCGACGTCGTACCGCCCCGCCGTGTTGAACATGTCAATCACGATCTCGATGTCCAGATTCGCCCGACGGATGGTGTTGGAGCTCGACTGGTCGAACGTCTCCTTGATGACCTTTTCACGCACGGTGAAGCCGAGATGGCGCAAGGCGGTCAGGAAGTCCCGCTGCGACAGGTCCGGCGGCACCTGCACACCTGTGTAATAGAACGCGTTATACAGTTCGGCTTCCTGCGTGAAATGGTTCAGAACGCGGGCGAAGTCCAGATGCCATCCCAGACTTCGCTGTGCGTAAAACATGTTTGCCCCATCGATAAAGATGGCAACGCGGTCTGGTCGTTCACCCACCATGATGTCACTCACTTTCTCGCTCATTGTTCGACAAACGGATCACGAACGGTCACTGATTATTCCATGTCCGTCAGACATTCAGATCCATGGTCAGTGTGACCATTTAGACGTCTCATGTCCAGGGTCCTGCCGCGCACCATAAGATTTGCTGGACGTCCGTCAGGAGTCAGCATTGTCCGCCTACCATCGTTGGCATACCATCTCCCCATGGACAGCCGACGCACGCAGCGGTTCCTTAAAGTGTTCGTGCCCGCCCTCGCCATTGCGGGCATCGCCGCAGGCTGCGGTCGCGCGCCCGTCTCCTTGAAGGGACCCGACCGGATCCAGGAGGCGCGGCAGATCATCTTAAAGCGCGTCCGCAGCTTTCACACCGAGCAAATCGTCGCCACCGTGCAGGCGACCGGCCCAGGCCTCGATCGGGCCGCCACCGTATCGGTCAAGGCATCCGGTCTCACACAGGTGCGCGAGGTCATCAATACCGGCCCGACGACGTTAGTGGCGGTGGACAACGGCTCGACGGCGTGGACCTACACGATGGGCGGGAGCCGATACGGAATTGCAGGTGCCCTGTCACCGTCAGGATTTGACCTGCGCTGGGCCGCCGGGAGCCTGAATGCTCTCCTCTCCGCGGTCTCTTTCCGCAAGGTCCGCACCCTTCCCGGAGGACGCTGGCTCGTGACGTTTGCCGGCAGCGTCCCAGGTCTCGGCAGCGTCCAGGGACAGTTCGTCTATGGCTCTCGCAGCGGTCTGCCGCGATCGCTCACCCTGCGCCAGGGCGCCGACACGGTGGCCATGACGTTCTCCACCTACCGGGCGAATCCCGCCCTGAACAGCCGCATCTTTACGTTCAACCCCCCGGCCGGTGCGACGCCCGTGCTGGCTGACGGCGCCGGAATCTCGGCGCTCAATGCACTCCAGCAGTCCCTCCGGTTCTCGCTGGCGGTGCCGGTCTCCCGCTCGGGTCTCGCCCTCGTCAGCGCGTCGTCGGTGTCCAGCTCCGTGTACGGCACGGAAGCGCTTCTGGAGTTCAACGGCAGCGCCGGACCGCTGCTGCTTACGGAGTACGCAGGACGCTTCGGACTTCCCCCCAGCTCGCCGTCCTCCTACCCGGCCACCGTCGGCGGCTTTCAGGTCACGATGACCGCCAACACCACCGGGACCTTGGCGGCGCTGCAGGATGGTGGAACCGCCGTGATTGCGGAGGGCGGCGAGGGAGAGGTGACCGCTGCGCTGCAGAATCTGGTGACGTCGTCTAAGGGTTAGGACGCGTATCGCGGATGACGATGAGCTGGCGCCGGATGCCCTCCAGGATGGCGCCGGTGCGGTCGGTCACGTCCAGCTTGGCCAGGATGTGGCTCACGTGGGTCTTAACCGTCTTCTCGCTGATGTAGAGACGAGTGCCGATCTCCCGGTTGGACAGCCCCTGCCCCATGAACTCCAGCACCTCGCGCTCGCGCGGAGACAGCACCGTCGCCAGCTGCCGGGACCGGGCGGCCTGCTCCCGGATCCGCCGGATCTCGGGCGGAACCACCTTACCGCCGCCTGCGACGCTTTTTAAGGCCAGCCTAAGCGCCTGCGGCTCAACATCCTTCATCAGATACCCCGACACCCCGGCGGCAAACGCGGCGTCCACCAGATCCGGCTCCGCGAAGCTGGAGAGGGCCAGCACCCGGGTTCCCGGCGCTTCCCGCAGGGCCGCCTTTACCACGTCCGGGCCGGCCATGTCGGGCAGGTGCATGTCCAGCAGCACGACGTCGGGGTGCGTGTGGAGCGAGCGCAGCAGCTCGGCTGCCGTACCCAGCGAGGCCTCCACCGAGATCTCGGGATCGCGTCCCAGATAGCGGGCCAGCCCTTCGCGCACGACGGGATGGTCGTCGACCACCATCACGCGGATCACGGCGCACCGCCGTCGACGGCCGCGCCCGCCCGGGGGGCCTCGACCAGGACCCGGCAGCCGGCACCGGGCCGGGTGTCGATCGTGAGCCGCGCGCCCACGGACAGCGCCCGCTCCCGCATGTGGGCAAGGCCGAGTCCGGGTGTCACCTGTTCGATGTCAAAACCCTGTCCCTCATCTTCCACCACCAGGGTGAGAACGGAGCCCGCGGTGCGGACATCTTCGCGCAGCACGACCCGCACATGGGCGCCGGACGCGTGCCGGAGCGCGTTCTGGACCGCTTCCTGGGCAATTCGCAGAAGCGCCATCCGCACCGCCTCTGACAGCGGGGGATCGGACTCGATCTGGATGCTCACGCCCGTATGCGGCGCGAGTGCCCGCAAGAGCGGTCCGAGAGGTCCGGCTTTGGGTGGGGAGAGCTCGTAGATCAGCTCGCGCATTTCCTGAAGCGCGGCCCGGGTGTGCGTCCGCGCCGATTCCACGAGGGCATGGACCCCCAGGCTGCGCGGAATTTCTTCAGACAGCGCGGCCAGGTCGAGCGTGGAGGAGAACAGCCGCTGGCTGATGGCATCATGAAGCTCGCGCGCCAGCCGCTCGCGTTCCAGCACCGCGCCCAGTTCAGCCTGGCGTGACAACAGCGCCGCGTTGGTGAGCACGAGACCGACGTGGGCCGCATACGACGCCAGGACGGTCTCGGTGAACGGGTCCAGGACCGGGGTGGTGACGGCCAGAACCGCCGCGGGCGGATCGTGGCCCGGAATCGTGGTCAGCACAGCCGGATCGGGACCCCCGGGGTGAAACGCCTCTCCCGGCAGCGCCTGGACGCGCGTGGCCGTCTCGC
>JBMFXK010000352.1:0-3442 GCA_049964315.1 Clostridia bacterium
GCCGATGCCGTCAACGGTCAGATCGTCTCCCTGCCCAGCGTTCCGGGTCAGGCGCTGCTGCTGACCGAATCCATGAGCGGCGCTCAGCGCCTATTCTTGCTCCAGCCGAACCACAGCTGGCAGCCTGAAGCACTGCCGGCAAGCCCCGTCACGCAGCTGGTCGCGCTCGGTCACCAGTACTGGGTGCTGGCCAATGGCACGGTCTACGTATCGCAGGACGGCTCGCACTGGACCGCGCGCTACGCACCCCCAGCCGGGTTTTCGGTGGGGACATTTGCCGTGGGACAACGCGGGACGGCCACCCTGGCCGCGGTTTCGCTGACACCGGTGGGCAAGCCGGGAGTCGGGCCGGTCTTCCTGTCGGCCGACCGGGGCGTTCACTGGCGGAACATTGGTGTGCCATGGCCAAATGGCAGCGCCCCCCAGCAGATGGTGGTCACTCCGGACGGCGGCGTGGCGGCAATCCTTCCGGGGCCGCCGGTGGTTCTGGAGCAGTGGCAGCCAGCGTCCGGCCACTGGCAGCTCATCTCGCTCCCCCATTCCAATGCAGCCGGCATTGGACAGCTCACCGCATTCGCCAACGGCGATCTGCTGTACGCAGACAACCAAGGCAACCTCTACCGATACCTGCACGGGCTGTCGGAGTGGGAGCCGCTCCCCGCCCCGCCGGGCGTTCCCGCCGGCACCATGCCGAACCTGATCATGGCGATCGGAAACCAGCAGGTGCTCGTGTCCTATCCACAAGGCTGGTGGATCCTGGTGCTGAATTAGTTCACCGCGGGACGTATACCTGAACTCCGCTGTTGGACTCCACCCACAGCGTCCCACTCGGGAGCACCCCCACCGCGTTCGGGTTGGGGATGTCGACCGAGGCACGGACGCCGCCGGCATCTGCCAGGAGCTCCGCGCGGCTGGGCCCCACCACCCAGGCAAACTGCCCGTAGGTCTCGAGGTATTGCGGCGAGGCCAGCACCTTCGTGGGCATCTCCACCGGAGAGGCGGGTCCCGGCATCCAGGTGAACAGGTGACGGCCGGCCAGCATCACCACCATCCCATCGGCCCCGAGCGCCAGAAAGTCGGGGATCTTACGGAAGACGGCCTGGTGACTCGTGAGCTGCCATCGCCCATGGCTCCAGTTCAACAGCCACTCGACAATCCGATGTCCATCCGACCACACGGCGATGGCGCCGCCGCCGCTGGCGGGGAAGAGCTGAAAGGCATCGATGTTGGTCGGCAGAGGGTGTATGCGGGGATGGCCGGTGCTGGTCTGAAAGCTGATGGTGCCTTGGTCCACGGCTGCCGACCAGAGCCGGCCCGAGGACACGACGAAGGACCCGATCGGCCAGCCCAGGGGCGCCGGGTCTTCCACGAAGGGGCCTGGGACCAGGGCGCTGCCCGAGTTCGCATACCAGCTGACCTGCCAGGTCGGGCCCAGGTAGGTGGAAACCTGGAAGATGTTCTTCACGGGGTGCCGCTGCCAGGTCCCATTGCCATTGCGAGTGAGCACGCTGGACGTGAGCGGCGTCAACTCGAGGAGGGCTGCCCCGGAGGGCCCGTACGCCAGCGAGTCGAGGCTGTCGTACTGCCCTGGGGGGTTGGAGGACACTTCCTGGACCGGTCCGGTCACCAGCGGTGACGCGACCGTGAGCAGGAGAAGCCCCGCGACCAGGATGATGGCGGCCACGATTTCAGGAAAGGGTCGCCCGCGCGGGTCGGTGCGCCGTTCGCTGACCAGGACCCGGAGGGCGATGACGGCCTGGCCGCCCTCCGTGCCCAGACCCTCGGCGACCTGGTCTCGGGACCGCGCCACCAAGTCCGCGCCGACACCCAGGAACGTCCCAATCTCCTCATCGTTCCCTCCCAGAGCCGCCAGCGCCCAGCTCATCCTGGCCAGCGGCGGGTGGCGGTACAGAACCTGCAGCGGGGGCGGGCACCAGGCAGGTGCCAGGTCCCGGGCGTCTTGCAGTGCGCGCGGGACATTCCGAAGGCGGCCCCGCCGCTGCCCGGCCAGCAGCACAGCTGCCACCCGTTCCCAAGCGACGGAATCGGGATGCTCTGAGGTGCTATCGTACGCGCTCATGAGGAGGATCCCGAATAGTGTGCCATATGTTTCATAAAAGCACGGCCGCCCGGTCGGAACAACCGGGCGGCTCAGTTCATCCTCGACTAGCTGGCATTCTCCAGAATGGTGGCGATGCCGATCCCCCACCCGATGCACATGGTAACGAGGGCATACCGCCCCTGACGGCGCCTCAGATCGCGCGCGGCGGCCAGGGCCAGGCGCGCTCCCGAAGCGCCGAGCGGGTGGCCGAGCGAGATGGCGCCGCCATGGGGATTGACCCGGCTCCAGTCCGGCTCGTACTCACGGCCCCAGGCCAGCACCACCGATGCGAACGCCTCATTGATCTCCACGACGTCTATCTGATCGAACCGAAGGCCGGCCTTCTGCAACACCTTCTCGGTGGCGGGGATGGGGCCGGTCAGCATGATGACGGGGTCGACCCCGACCAACGCCATGGCCACCACACGCGCCAGGGGCTTGAGGTCGTAGCGGCGGACCGCCGATCCCGACGCCATGACGACGGCGGCGGCACCGTCGGTGATCTGACTCGAGTTGCCGGCAGTGACTACGCCGTCAGCCTTGAACACCGTCTTGAGTCCGGCCAGCTTCTCCAGCGAGGTGTCGCGCCGGGGTCCTTCGTCGGTCGCGACGGAGCTGCCGTCGATGCTCACGGGGACGATCTCCTCAGCCAGGATGCCGGAGTCCTGGGCTGCGATAGCCCGGCGGTGGCTTTCAAGACTGAACCGGTCCAACTCCTCCCGCGAGAGGTGCCAGCGCTCGGCGATGAGTTCGGCCGACATGCCCTGCGGGACAATCTCGAAGCGGCTTGTCAGTCCGGGCGGGAAGCCCTGGGTGGCGTCTGACAGCATGGGAACCCGGGACATCGATTCCACGCCGCAGGCCACCATCACGTCGTGCGTACCCGCCATGATGGCCTGTGCGCATTCATTGAGGGCCTCGAGGCTCGAACCGCACATGCGATTTACGGTGGCCCCGGGCACGGTGACTGGCCACCCGGCAATCAAGGGCAGCAGGCGACCCAGGTTGAGTCCCTGCTCCCCGATCTGCGTGGCACATCCGAGCCGCACGTCCTCCACGGCGGCGGGGTCCAGCCCCACCCGATCCATGAGCTGGTTCAGAACCTGAGCGCCGAGGTCATCGGGCCGTAGTCCCGACAACGCCCCACCGCGCCGCCCGAACGCCGACCGGACGCCGTCTACCAGGAATGCATCCTCCATGGCGGCCTCAGGCTATGAGGTTCGAGAGCTTCATCGCGAGTCCCATGGAACCCGCGACGGTCAGCTTGCCCGACATGAAGGCGTTCATGGGATTCAATTCCCCCGCGGCCAGCGCTTTGAAGTCACCGGCCGTCATCGTCAC
>JBMFXK010000353.1:0-3417 GCA_049964315.1 Clostridia bacterium
CCTCACACTGGTCCTCCTCGTTGTGCGTGGTTGTTCGTTCGCTTCTTTCAATCGGCAACTACGCAATTTTCACGGCAACGTCAATCGGCCCGGATCGCGTCGATGGGGGTCAGGTGGGCGGCCCGGCTGGCCGGATAGACGCCGAAGCCGATCCCCACGGCCAAGGCCACGACCAGGGATCCGGCCACAGCCGGGATCGAGACGGCCACCGGCTGGCCCACCAGGCGGGGCAGCACCAGGGCTCCCAGGAGCCCCAGCAGGGTGCCCAGCGCACCGCCGCCGAGGCCGAGCAGCGCCGCCTCGGTCAGGAACTGACGGCGGATGGATGCGGGCGTGGCGCCGATGGCCTTGCGGATGCCGATTTCCTGGATCCGCTCCGTGACCGACACCAGCATGATGTTCATGACTCCGATGCCGCCGACTAATAGAGAGATGGCGGCGATGCCCGCCAGCAGCACGGTGAGCGTCCGGGTGGTGGTGGTGGCCGCCGACTCCAGCGAGGTTTCGGCGGTAATCGTGAAGTCGGCATTGGCAGGACTCGTGATGTGGTGAAGGTTCAGCAGCAGTGTGTCCGCCTCCTGGTACGCGGCCGACAGGAGCGTGCTGGAGCGCGCCTTCACCAGGATCTCACTGACGTGGTCGGGGTTGGATCCCCCGATCAGCTGCTGCTGGGCGGTTGTGATGGGGATGATGGCGACGTCGTCCTGGTTGGCGGCACTGGTCGACGATCCCGACGACTGGAGTTCGCCCACCACCTGGAAGGGGATGCCGTTGATCACCACCGACGCTCCGACCGGAGACGCGAACCCGAACAGATTTTCGGCCACTGTACTGCCCAGCACGATGACATCCCGGGCGGAGGAGATGTCAGACGCGTTCAGGAAGCGGCCGGACGCCAGCGTCCGGCTCGCCACGCTCAGATAGGCAGGTGTGCTGCCCACCACGCTGGCGGTCCAGTTGCTGGACCCGGCCACAAGGAGCGCCGGCGCCGTCACCTCCGGCGCCACCGCCGCAATGCTGGGGGCATCGCGGCGCGACTGCAGCGCCCGCGCGTCCTGCAGCGTCAGCGTGCTGGCGGAGCCGAATCCGGCCCGGACGCCGTCGCTCGACGTGGTGCTTCCGGGCGTGATGATGAGGTTGTTGGTCCCGAGTGCACTGATGGCGCTTTCCACCTGCTGCTGGGCTCCGAGACCGAGGCCGACTGTCAGGATGACAGCCGTAATGCCGATCAGGATGCCCAGCATAGTGAGCACGGCCTGCAGACGGCGGCCCAGGAGGGCCTCGAACGCCGATGAAAACGTGTCCCGGAAGGTCATACCGGAGCCTCCGTGAGCACACCGTCGCGGATGTAGAGGGTCCGCCCGGCCACGGACGCCACATCGGGCTCATGGGTGATGAGGACCACAGTGTGGCCCTCGCGGTGGAGCTCCTGGAACAGCGCCAACACCTCCTCGGTGGAGTGCGAGTCGAGGTTGCCGGTGGGCTCATCGGCCAGCAGCAGGGGCGGCTTCGTTACCAGCGCCCGGGCGATTGCCACCTTTTGCTGCTGGCCGCCGGACAGCATGTTGGGCCGGTGGTCGGTCCGGTCCGCCAGGCCCACGCGCTCGAGGGCTGTGAGGGCCTGGTCTCGCCGGGCCGCGGGAGGAACCCCGGCGTATGCCAGCGGCAGCGCGACATTACGCCAGGCGGGGAGGTGGGGCAGGAGGTAGAACTGCTGGAAGACGAAGCCGATCCGCCGGTTCCGTACGGCGGCCAGTGCCGTCTCGTCGAGGTCGCTCACGCCCTCCCCACCGAGCTGGTAGTGACCCTCGGTCGGCGTATCCAGACACCCCAGGATGTGCATGAGGGTGGATTTTCCGGAGCCGGAGCGTCCCATGATGGCCACCATCTCTCCGGCGTGAATGCTGAGCGACACGCCGCGGAGGGCATGGACGGCCAGTTCCCCGTCGCCGTACACTTTGCTGACGCCGCTCATCGCTATGAGGTCAGACTGGGAAGGCGCCTGAGTCTGCATCCTAACCCCCGCCCCCGAATCCACCGCCAGAACCTCCGCCTCCGAAGCCGCCTCCTCCGCCAAATCCGCCTCCTCCGCCAAATCCGCCCCCAAGCCCTCCGCCGGCCCGGAAGAATCCCCCGGTGGTAGACGTGATGCCGGGAATACGGGCGCTGACAATGGCCAGGACGACGTTATCCTTGGTCGAGAGGCCCGACTTGATCTGGGTCAAGGTCGTTCCCTGAAGGCCGACCGTGACGGATAGGGTCCTGACGGTTTTCCCGTCGAGAACGCTGACATAGCTCCGGGATCCGTTGGTGTGGACGGCGCTCGTCGGCACCGTGAGCACGTCGGCAGCCTCGCGGACGAGGACGGAAAGTGTGGCGGTGGTGCCTGCGTACAGACCCGGTGGCTTGCCCGTCACGTCGATGACCACCGGAAACTCGGCCACCCCGTTGGTGTCGGTCGCCACCGTGTCGATGCTGGAGACAGTACCGTACACGCTGCTCGTGGTGCTCGACGGGCTGATGGTAACCTGCTCACCTTTCTGAAGCTCGCCGATGTCCGAGGCGGCCACGTCCGCCTGCACTTCAAATCCGGCGTTGCCCACCAGGACGAAGGCAGGAGTCGTGGAGGACGATCCGGTTCCGCTCCCCGCACTGGCACTGGCGGGCGACGAGCCACCGCCGCCGACGCTGTCGCCGGCGGCCACGTTGACCGCCTCGATGGTGCCCGCAAAAGGTGCCTTCAGAGTGGCGTTAGAGAGGTTGGTCTCGGCGGTGGCAACGGTCTGCTGGTCCACGGTCACGGATGCTTCTGCTGCTGTGAGCTGGGCCTGAAGCACGGCCGAACTGGTAGCCGAAGTAGTCTGTGGTCCAGACGCCTGGCTCGTGCCCCCGTTCTGGTCGGCGGTGACCTGCGCCTGGGCCTCGGCCAGGCTGGCTTCCGCTGAGTCCAGGGCCGCTTGCAGCGGCGCGGTCTGCAGGGTCGCCAAGGTCTCGCCGGCGGTGACAGACTGCCCTGCGGTTACATCAACCTGAGCAATCACCCCGCCGGTGAGGAAGTTCAGGGTTTCTTGCTGCTGCGGCTCCAGGGTCCCGGACAGGGCGACGGTTTCCTGGACGGTGCCGTAGCTGGGGTAGGCGGTAACGTACTGGGGGGCGCGATGGCGGGTGAACAGGTATCCCCCGGCGGCAAGCAGCAGAATGACGATGATGCCGACGACGGCATAGGACCGACCCCGACGCCGGGCACCGACGCGACTGGCCATGACAAGACTCCTGTCCTCGTATAGTCCGAGGCCAGTGCATCATCTTCTCATCAAGACTCTGTTAAGAATTGCTAGGGACCACCAAAGAGACGCTCAGTGCACGACGCTTTCGTCCCGCCGTGCCCGGACCTCCGGCCGCTCTGGCATCCATCCC
>JBMFXK010000354.1:0-3412 GCA_049964315.1 Clostridia bacterium
GACGCCCGCCCCGGCCGCGTCCGCCGACACGCCTGCCGGTCCGCCGGGCGAGGGCTGGAATCCGAACGTGGAGCCACCGCTGCATGTTCAGGCCGCGCCGGCCACCCGCCGGCTGGCCCGGGAGCTGGGCATTGATCTGAGAGCCGTGTCCGGCACGGGACCACGAGGGCGCGTGGTGCCGAAGGACGTGCGCCGCGCGGCCGCGTCCCGCGATGCAGTGGTGCCGCCTGCGCCGGTGCCGGTGGCCGTGCAGGAGGACCGCACGCCCTACCGCCTGCAGGGGCTACGCCGGGTTATCGCGGAACACATGACGCAGTCCGTGCGCGAGATACCCCACGTGAGCGTGGTGGATCGCGTGAACGCCCGACGCCTGGTGGCCGTGCGGGAGCTGTTGAAACCGGCCGCCGAGGCGCGCGGCACGCGGCTTACGTATCTCCCGCTGGTGGCGAAGGCGCTGGCGCTGGCCCTGCCGCACCATCCCGTCTTCAACGCCCGCTGGGATGGGGGGACGCTCTACCTGCACCGATCGGTGGACGTCGGGATTGCCACCGACACGGAGGATGGCCTCATCGTGCCCGTGGTGCGGGGCGTGGACCAGAAAAGCGTGCTGGAAGTGGCGGCGGAGATGGGGGCGCTCACCAGCCGGGCACGGGCGCGCTCGCTCAGCAGCGGGGAGCTCTCCGGGTCCACCATCACCATCACCGGCGGCGGTCCGCTGGCCGGACTCTTTGCCACCCCGATCATCAACTACCCGGAAGTCGCCATCCTGGGCGTGTACCGCATTCAGGAGGAAGCGGTGGTGGAGGACGGGGCCGTGCATGCCGCTCCCATGCTGTACCTGTCGCTTACGTTCGACCACCGGGTGGCGGACGGGGCGGAGGCGTCACGCTTCCTGAGCCGCCTTAAGGACATGCTGGCAACGCCGGAGCTATGGCTTCTGGACCTCCGCTAGCCGTCCGGCGGCGAGACCAAATCCCAGCGCCACGTACATCACGTCAAAGCCGATCATGACGCTGGAGGGCGAGAACGACCCCAGGATGAACCCGGTGAGCCCGCAGAACGCCGCCCGCCCGAGACCGGAGCGGAGCGCGTCCGGGCTCTTCACCGCCCGCCAGGCGTAGGCCAGAACGGCAAAGTAAAACGCCACAAACAGGACAAGCCCAATCCAGCCGAAGTTTACCGCGACTTCCAGCCAGAGGCTGTGCGGCGCGCTCACCCCGTACGTGTTGTACGGACTGCCGTGATGAATCCAGTAGCCGATGAAGCGCTGGACGCCGCGGGGCCCGAGCCCGAGGGGATGCAGGCGAAGTGCCCACCACTCCGTGCGGTAGATGTTCCAGCGAATCACGTTGGATCCCGGCGCCACCCCGGGCGGCAGATTGCGCGGGGGATTGAACCGGAACAGGTCCGGAATCCGCGCCAGTTTTGACAGGGCCAGCTGATGCTGGACGGCCGGGCCCAGCGACCGCGCGTAGGCGATGAGGCCGACCAGTACCACCACCCCCACGCCCAGCGCCAGAAACGCCCAGGCCCGCGCCCGGCCCGAGAGCACGAACGGCAGCACCACCAGATCCACCACCAGCGCCAGCTCGCCGCCGCGCGATCCCGTCTTCACCATCACATACAGGAGCAGCACGGTGAAGAGGGCGGCCACGATGCCGGGCAGCCAGCGGCGCCTGAACGCCATGGGCCAGAACCAGACGAACGGGAGCACCAGCGCCACCGCCACGCCCAGGTTGTTGGGGTCGTAGTAGAAGGCGGTGGGAATGTGCTCGCCCCGCACCGACGTGGCGCCCAGGTGATGACCGGTGTGGATCTCCATCAGCGCCAGGATGATGGTGACGGCCCAGTAGAGCGGAAACCCCACCTGCCACAGGCTCCGGATCCAGCCCTGGTGGCGGGCCAGAAGCCACATGGCGGCCAGGATGGTCCAGGCGCTCACCTGCTGGAAGACGTAGTACTCGACCGGGTAGGAACGCTGGTGGTGCAGCAGGAAGCTCACGCCCACCAGGCCGACAAAGAGCGTGAACGCGACCAGCGCGAAGGCGCCGGGGGGACGGTAGCGGTACCAGAAATAGGCGCTCGCAATCAGGAGCGGGACAACCAGGACCTTGGCCAGCAGGGAGAAGAGAGAGTGGCCGTGAAGACCGGGGAGCACCAGGTATCCTTCGTACAGGGAGCTTGCGACCAGCACCCACAGCACGGCATGCGCAATCGCGGGCACGATGCCCTTTAACGCTCTTCCCACGACGCCTCCCCAGGGAAACCAGGTTTTAAGCGGTTAGAGAAGAGTTCAAGAGACGGATGACAATCCCCTTTCTGGACTGAAGGCGCCACGCGGGTTGCGTCCGGGCCGGGACCCGGCACAGGCTGCCGGGGACGACGAGATCCATGGGCGGCTGTGATCGCGGCCTGTCCGGGCACGGTTTGATGCGTTCAGGAATCGGAATGGGAGCCGCTCGAGTGATCCTGGAGGAGTCGGGTGAGCCTCCACCTTCACGCGGACGGCTGGAGGCGGCGGCGGAAAAGGCGGTCGCGTGCTGGAAGTCGGGGCCGATAGGCCGCTTCCCCCGCGGTGCGGCCGTGAGGTCCGCTCCCGTCTCGGTGCAGCGGGAACTTCACCGGGAGCGCGACGCCTGGCGGACCGGATCGCGGCTTTGAAACCGCCCTCGACGGCGTCCACCCCGTGCATCACACCGGGGATCTGAGCGACGGCGAGCTCCGGCTGGGCATCCCTGTCCTGTGTTCACCCGGCAAAGCTTGAGTCGTGGCCGGGCGTTTTCCGGTCACGGTAGCGGCCAGAGGCCTTCAGCGTCCGCACCACCGGTTGGCCGCATGACGAGTTGCCGGTGTCTGAAGAAAACCCCTCGCCAGTAAAGGAGCTTTACGGGTGGGAGGAGTACTTCTCCGGCGAGCCCGGGTGCCTTGATGCCGGTCATCAGAGACCGGTCTTGCTCCTCGTGACCGAAGGCTCCTAGGATCGCGCACGGAGGGCGGCCGGGACGGCACCCGGTAATTACTGGCGTCGTCGATTAAAGGGAGGTGATTCCGATGCAGCGGTTGGAGCGGCACCTCGGGCCGCCGAGAGTCCGCCTGGGGCGCCGGGACCCGGAGTCGCCGGAAGAGCGGCACCGAGCGCTCGCGAGGTTGGAAACCTCCCTCACCGAGCTCGGCGATCGCTTCCGCGAACATCGCGCGGGCCCTCTGACGTGGGTGCAGCTGGCCGCTCTGCGCTACCTGCTGGCGCATGGTCCCGTCACCATCGGCACCCTGTCGCGCGCGCTCAACGTGAGTTTCTCCAGCACCACCGGCATCGTGGATCGGCTGGTCCAGCTGCGGCTGGTTGAGCGCGTGCATCCGGAAGACGACCGGCGCACGGTCATCGTGGTGGCGACCGAGGAGGGTGCGGACG
>JBMFXK010000355.1:0-3408 GCA_049964315.1 Clostridia bacterium
TAACGGTGCCTTCAGGTCGGCGGTCCCAGCCAAGCACCGAGCATCATCTGTAAATAGTGCGGGAAGCACTCTCGTTCCCATGCGGCAAGCGCGGCCCGGCAGTGTGCCGCACGGCCTATATGCCCACCCTGGCCAGCGCGGTAGCACAGTGCGCCCGCAAGAAGACTGAGGGTATCCGCCTGAGAGGGATAGGGGCGGACCACCCCGCGGGCGTGGATGGCCCGCCGCGCTTCTTCGAAGAGTTCCCACTCCGTCTGGGTCAGACGCACGGTCAGGTGCCGATTACGCCGTCGTGCGACCATCTGGGCCTCCCCCTAACGTCTGGCGGACGCCCGGGGTTGGGGACTGAGTGATCGAGCACCGGATGCCTGTCCAGTACCCCCGACTAGCCCCGCCGGCAATCTTTTCTAGCGCTCACTCGCTTCTCACGAGCGGCGCGGGGGGCCGTGGCCGGCCCCCGGGACCCACCTGCTTGCGGCCCGTCCGCCGCACCCTTTATACGAGGGGGCCGCCGGCGATGCCGGCGGCCCCAGGGCGACGGGTCAGGGCATGAAGGACACAGGCTTGGGTTGGTGGGAAGGCTCGGTGCGGCGAGGGATGGGGCGGTGGAAGGGCGAGTAGATGTCGAGGTAGAGGCGCTCAAGCGCGCGGCAGTCGGCCGCGAAGCGACGGACGTCGGCAGCGAAGCTGCGGACGTCGTAGGGGTCGGAGAAGCGGAGGCGGAAGCCTTCGGAGTATTCGGTCACCGCCGAGAACTCGATGCGGGCGCGGTCCCAGGGGACCGGAGCGGCGACGATGTTGCAAGAGACGATCAGCGGTGTCGAGGCGTCGATCTCGATGGTGCGCACAGCGGAAGACACCTCCCAGAAGGCAAGTGATGGGACGGGAGCGGGGGGGCGGGGCCAGAGGGGGCGGCCGCGGCACGATGCGTTCCTCCCATCAGGCGATCTCGGCCAGGGCCTGTTCAGCGCATGCGGCGTCGACGTGGTCGGCGCCGAGGAGGGCGGCGGTTTCCAGGCAGGCCAGGGCGGTACGGTTGATGAGGCGGGGCAGGCCCTTTGAGGCCGCGAAGATGGCGGCGGTGGCGGGGGGGTCGAAGAGGGGCAGGAGGCAGCCGGCGAGCTGCAGGTGGTGGGCAATGTAGCGGTCGGTCTCCTCGCGGGTCAGGCCCAGGAGGTGGCACGTGGTGCCCACTCTTTGGGCCATGGCCTCCTGTCCCTTGCGCCGCAGCAGATGCAACAGCTCGGGATGGCCGCAGAGCACCAGGGCGAAGACGGGACGCGCGTCGAGTTCGAAGTTGGTCAGCACGCGCAGCGCATCGAGCATGGCGGGGGTAAGGCTCTGTGCCTCGTCCACGACGAGGACGGCGGTGCGACCTGCGTCGGCGAGGTCTTGCAGGACGTGACGCAGTCGGGTGCGGGTCTCGGCGGCGGACCAGGGCGCGGATTCGCCGAAGGTGGAGAGCACACTCTGGTAGAGGTCGCGGGGGTCACGGGGCGCCCCGGGCAGGTAGGCCAGGGGGAAGCGCGCCGGGCTGCAGGCGGCCAGTGTGGAGCGTAGCACCGTGGATTTGCCGGCGCCGATCTCGCCGACGAGCACGGCGATCTGGCGCTGGGCGATGGCGAAGTGGAGTTGGGCGACGGCCTGGGTCTGGGCCGCGGGCTGGAAGAGGGCGGCGACGGGGATGTCCTTGCCGAACGGGACGCGCTGCAGGCCGAAGTGGTCGGTGAGCATTACGACTTCCCCTCCTTGGCCGCCCGCAGGTGAGCGGCCTCGATCTGGTCGAGGTAATAGAGCAGGTGCTGGTCGGTGCCGTGGCGGGCGATGAAGGCGGTGAGGGCGCGGTCGCAGCGCTCGGCCTGCAGGCCGCCGCAGCGGCGCCAGGTCTCGCCGAGCCAGCGCCGTTCTTGCTCGTCCAGGCGGCGATCCAGCAGGCGTTCCAGCAGGGCGGCGGCCGCGGCCTCGGTGAAGGGCAGGCCGTCGGGCACGACGGGCAGGGCCTGTTGGAGGGTCTGCTCCAGGCGCTGACGACGCTGGCGGTCAAAGATGTCCAGAGCGCTCTGGCCGGGCCCCTGTGGCTTGGGGGCGGCGGGGGGCTGCCGGGGCACCTCGGCCGGGGGGACGTAGGGGAAGGCCATCTGGAGGAAGCGGTCCTGCAGCCAGAGTTGCACGGGCTGATCGGGGCGCGCGGGATGAAAGCGCACCTGCACCTGCGCCCCCACCAATGCGTCGGCGCAAAGGTAGCGGTGGCCGCGCACCGAGATCAGGGCGGTCTTGTCCACGCGGCGGACCTCGCGCAGCAGGAAGGCTCCAGAGAGATGCACCGGCTCGGCCCGGCGCAGCGGGGCCCGGTCCTCCTCCCAGGCCTGCAGCGGGGTCCGGCCCGCCAGGCCGTCGTGCGGGGTGCGCTCGTAGCCCTCGCGGGCCCAAGCCAAAAGGTAGCGGTTGAGTTCGTCCAGCGTCGGCACCATGGCCTTGGCGGCCATCTCGGGCAGGAAGCTCTCCTCGAAGGTCCTGAAGAGGCGCTCGATCGCTCCGCGGCTCTCCGGTACGCCCACGGTGGACGCCACGTGCCGGATGCCCAACTCTCCCAAGGCTCCGAGCACTAAGCGGCTGACCAGTTCGGAGCCGTTGTCGGTGTAAAACCTCCCCGGCAACCCGAAGGCCGCGATCGCCTCCTGCAGCCCCCGCTCCACCGCTTGGGCGTCCCGCGCCGGGTGCGCCGCGAAGTGCATCAGGCGCCGGGTGGCATGGTCCAGGATCGCCAGGATCACCGTCGGGCTCAGTTCGCTGCCGTTCCGCCACTGCAGGGCTGGGAAGTGTAGAGTAGGGCACTGGCTCCGCGGCTACAGGCGCGTCCCATCGGTTGCTGCCCCTTTCGTCTGGCAGTGCCTCATTCGACGCACCATACCCGGTGGCCAGCGCCCCCTCATCAAACCGTGCGTGAGGTTCTCCCTCACACGGCTTTCCGACCATCTTCACGTGTGGCGTGCGCCTGGGGCTCCCGGTCGTACCGTTCCCGTCAGCATGTGGGCCCCCATGGCTTGGAGTCGCTCGGGTGGCAACTGCCGTGCCTGGTTGCGCCCCCGCCGCTGTCGCTTGTGGTTCTCGAAGATGACCGCCCGTTGGTAGACGTAGCGGTCGATCCGTTGGAAGACATCAGTGGAGTTGCCGTAGCGAAAGTACGAACCCCATCCTCGCAAGATCGGGTTGACCTTCTCACGGAGCAGCTCGGGCAGGCTCATGGAGAGGTGCCGTCGGTCTTCCATCCGGATACGAACCTTCTCCCGCACCGTCGCCTCCGCCCTTCGCGAGGGCCAGCGATACGTGTAGACTTTGGTCCGGTCCCGGTGCGACGGCCGCCGGCGTATGTGGAAGCCGAGGAAATCCACCCCTTCTTCCAAGCGG
>JBMFXK010000356.1:0-3395 GCA_049964315.1 Clostridia bacterium
ATCGATGGTCACCACGAGCTCGCCGCTGAGGTCAAGGCGGCCTTTCTGGTCCTGAGTGCGCACATGCAGCGGCAGCGAGCGCGCTTCCTTGGACACAGCCTCCGGAAACCGGGCGGGAAGGTCCATCTCTTCCATCACCACGCGCACGTCCACGCCAGGCGCCCCATTGGGCCCCAGCACTTCGGCGATGCGGCCGCGAACCTGTCCCGGTCCATCCGGCCATGTCACGATCTCCGCCACCACGTAATCGTTCAAACGGGCGGCCAGCCGCTCCCGCGACCGTCCGACCAGAACCGTGGGCAGACGGGGGTCAGACGGCGCCACCTCCATGCGGCCCTCGCGCGAGCTGAGGCGGCCGACGACGCGTGTGGTGCCACGGCGCAGGATTTCCATGACCTGTCCCTCGGGACCCTGCGGGCCGCTGGCGTTCACCCACACGGCCACCTCGTCGCCGTGGGCGGCGCCATGCAGGTGCCGCGGTGCGATGAAGACGTCTCCCTCACGACTCGCACCGCCGACGAAACCAAACCCGCGCTGATTCATGCGGAGCTCGCCGGATATGCGCTCGAGATTGAGACGGTCGTCAGCAGTGCGCGTGATCCAGCCGCTTTTAATCAGGGATTCGAGGCCGTGCACGATGCCGGCCGCGTCCGGTCCCAGATGGCGGACCACCTGCTGGGCCGGCTTCGGGCCCTCGGAAAGTCCCTGCCACAGTCGCCGGGTCCAGCCCTCGCGGGCCGGCGCCTGAATGTGCCCGGGCGGCTCCCGCCGCGCCGGCGGCCGGGGGCCGCGCACCTGTGCTGGAGACGGCCGCTTTCCCCCATGCCGCGGACCCCGTCCCTCGCCGTGACGGGTTTTTTGGGGTCCCTTCTGCAATCGATCGCGAATCGCCCTGTCCTCCTTTAATCTGGGTTCCGGATCCGGGCGTCTTCTATCGCCAAAATCGCGCGGCCAGTACGGTGAGGATGATGAGCAAGGCTCCCAGCACCATGGTGACGCGCTCTAAAACTTCGTCCGTGCCCTTCTTCTTGCCGTACATCTGCTGGCTGGTGCCGGTAATGGCGGCGCCCAGACCGGCCGTGCCGGTCTGCAGCAGAATCGCGAGCATGATGCTCCCTGCCACCAATACCAGGAGCACCATAATCACCAGCAGCATGGCGGAACCCCTCTCGAATCCCTAGTCTTACTATATCTTTGGGATTGTACCACACCCGCCGGGTGAGCTTGCGCCGGCGGCCGGCGGTCGTGCATCCGGGCGCGCGGAAGCTTGAACCGCGGGGTGCGGCCCTCTATAGTAGACGTCACCGGGCAGCCGCCCGGGCGCCCTTGACCCACCGAAAGGAGACACGATGAGGCACAGCAGCCGCCGCTAACCGATCATACGGGGAGGGTCTGCTGTGTTTTTGGTGCGCGCGTCCGAGCTTGGCTTCTCATATCCCGCCTCGCGGCCCCTCTTTACCGATGTGCAGTTCAGCATCGAGTCCAAGGATCGCATCATCCTGGTAGGCCCCAACGGGGCTGGCAAGTCGACGCTCGTGAGTCTTCTGGCGGGTGAGCTGATGCCTGCCGCGGGCAACATCCAGTGGAACCGGGGGGCCCGTCTGCGCATCGTGCGGCAGACTCTGCTGCGCCCCGATGACGTCGGCAGCGGCGGCGAACGCCGGTTCCGCGACATCATGGACAGCATCCTGCCGGATGCGGATCTTCTAATCCTGGACGAACCCACGAACCATCTCGACCAGGACCATACCGACGCGCTTATTCGCCGGCTTGAGAGCCACGGCGGTGCTTTTTTGGTCATCACCCACGATCGCCGGTTTGGGGACCGGCTGGCCCGCATCACCTGGCTGCTTGACCACGGACGCCTGCGCATCCTACCCGGCGGCCCGAGCCACCTGCTTGAAGTGGAGGGCGAGGAGGCACGCTCGGCGTGGACCACGTATGCTCACGTGCGCGCCGAGCGTGAGCGCCTGGAAGAAGCCGCCCGCCAGCAGGCGGAGCGTGCGGCCCGTGCGCACCGGGCAGCCGGTCATCGAAATCCCGGGCCTGAGGCGCGCGCCAAGCGCATGGATCGAAAGGCCACCGCCATGGAGCGGCGCGCGGACCGCGAGAAGAGCCGGCTCCAGCTGCCGGACCTCCCCCCGGCCGCGGTGCACTGGCGCGGCCGCGCGGCGGATCCGGGGCCGCCGGTGCCGCTGCGGGCGGTTGGCCTCGGCATCAGCCGCGGGCGGCTCCGGCTGGTGGACCTGAGCCTCGTCCTGCCGCGGGGTGGACGGCTCACCATCGCCGGGCGCAATGGGGCGGGAAAGACCACGCTGCTCGAAACGCTGGCCGGACTGCGGGCACCGGAGGCCGGGCGGGTCGAGCGGGGACCCGGGGTCCGTCTGGCCTACTCTCCGCAGCTGGTCGAGGAAGACCGGGACCGCACCGTGGTCGCATACCTGCAAAGCCACGGGGTGGACACTCGTGAGGCTCAGATCATGGCCACCGGCGTCGGTCTCACGGGAGGCCGGCTCGGTCTGAGCACGCGGGAGCTGTCGGGGGGTGAACAGCGGCGCCTCGCCATCCTCGGCGCACTGGCTGCCGGTGCCCATGTGCTTTTTCTGGACGAGCCGACCCTGGATCTCGACATGCCGGGCCGGGAGGCTCTCTACGCCTGGCTCCCCACGGTTGAGACCGCCGTCGTGGCTGCCACCCACGACCCGCTGCTGGTGGAGGCGATGGGAGTCGAGCCGCTCGACCTCTCCCGCCTCGAGGGCGGCCGGGCGCATAGTCGGGAACCTGCCGTGGATGCAGAGGACATCCTGCGCCGCATCCAGGCGGCGCGCGATGCGCATCAGGCCAGCACCGTCAAACGGAAGGGCGACCCGCCGGGTCCATGAGCGGCACCAGACTCTCAGCCACCCGGGCTGCCGTGTCGAGAAACGAGCAGATGCCCTTGTGACGGTATTTACGTGCCGTGAGCAGCAACGATTCGGCGCCTTCCATGGACGGGATGCGGTTCACGTAGGGCTCAAAGCCGTCACGCAGAGCCTGACTGCCCTTGACGCAGACCGGACACTTCGCGCATGAGGTCCGGGCAAAGAAGGACATGATCTCGTGCCCCACGGCGCCAAACGTGCGCGCGGAGCCAATGGCGATGATGGAGGCGCCCAGCCCTGTGCCCAGCTCCCGCAGGTCCTGCGGCCGGAGCGGGACATCCAGCTGGTCTTCGCGCAGGGGCGGCATGGAATACCCGCCCGGCAGCACGGCGCGCAGATGCTCGCCCGGCCGCGGTCCCCCCGCCTGCTCCAGGAGCTCCGACAATAAGAGCCCCTCGGTCCCCTCATAGACCCCCGGGTGGCGCACATCTCCGCTCACGGAAAACAACATCGGGCAGTGCTCACGAAACCATT
>JBMFXK010000357.1:0-320 GCA_049964315.1 Clostridia bacterium
CGGGAAGCGTCCACCGCCAGGAATGCCCGTCCCGCCGCCCGTCGGGATCGTGCATGGTCGACAGCGACGGCGGGAAGTCCGGTGGCCAGCGCCCACCGCATCAACACCGGGTAACCCTGCTCCACGTCCAGCTGGCAGAAAAGGTCGGCGCTGCGGAAGAGGCCAGCCAGCTCCGACATCGATAGTTCAGGCAGGAAGATCACGGATTGCGGGAGCCCCGCAGCCGCCACGGCCGGCGCGATGCGGGCGCGGTGGGCCAGCGAATCCAGCAGGACGAGTTCCCCGCCCTGCCCCAATACCCGCCGGGCGGCCGGCAGAAG
>JBMFXK010000357.1:330-3383 GCA_049964315.1 Clostridia bacterium
GACGCGTCAACGCCTGTCCTCTCTGCCAGTCTCCGCTCGCTACGATGCGAGGACGGTTTTCCAGACGGTGCCGGCGGGTCACCTCGAAAACCGGCCCCATGTCCGACCAGTCGTAAAATTCATCAGGCACCGGATACGGAAGCTCCCACAGACGGTCGCCGTGAACACCGCGAGACTCCAGATCCCCGCGCATCTCGGCGTCGGGGATTACGATCAGGGGCGACGACAAATCACCGCTCCCGGCGGCAGGAACATCAGTGACCATCCGCAGGTCCGGGTTGCCCCGCCCCCATCCAAAGTGCACCCGGATTGCACGGGGTCCACCAATCGCCCAGGCGGGGCGCGCATCCAGCGTCCAGCCCCTTGCCACCAGCCAGTCCCGGAGGAGCTCTGCCGCCCGCCCATCGGCTGCCGGTCCCCGGCCCTCCCCGTCCCAGCGGACGATGGCCATCAACCCCTCCGAACACGGCGCCCCGGCGCATCGTCCGCCGGAGCCGGGAACCATACCAGGGACGAATGGGTGGCATCGGCAAAGAAGAGCCAGCGCTCGGCAAAGACCATGATGAACGCCAGGGCAGCGCCGGCCACGCCTGCCCAGAGCTGGTCCACGCCCACGACGACGAGGGCGGCCAGCACGGCGGCCAGCATCCCCGCCTGCCAGCTTAGACGCCGTCGGTGTCCAAGCGGCGGCCACACCTGAGGCTGGGTACGGTACGGGGGTCGCGTCGTACCCGAGTCACGGAGCCGATGGGGCCCGCGGGGCAGGCCGAAACCCGTCTCCCCGCGCACGCGCGCCCGGGCCTCCTGGAAGACGCGAAACTGCAGCAGTTTCAGGATGCCCCAAACGATGAGCGCCGCCCGGATTACGCCTTCGAGCCCGTGCGTGGCGCTGACCGCATGCGGCCCTGACCAATCCCACCCGGCCCCCACTAAAATGGCGCCGCCGACCAGCCCCGCCCCCATCATGTTGACCACGGTAAGGGGTGTGTGCCAACTCAACATGGCCGGGATCGTCGCGTAGATCATGGCCGTGACAAAGAGAGCGACCAGGGCGGCAAGTGCCGTCAGCACGATGCCCGCCTCGTACCAGGGGGCGCCCGCGCGGATGACGAGGGCAAGAAGGCCTAGAGCAGCGGCCAGGACTCCCAGCGCGCCGGTCGTCAACACCTCCCGGGACAGCCAGGAGCTGCCCAGACGCCGCAGCACAAAACGGGCACCAGCCAGGCGATGCATGTGAAATATCGACGCGACACCACCGCCCGCGACCAGGAGAAGTCCCACCAGGCTGAGGGCCGCCCAGGCGCGCCCGGGCAGAGCGTCGGCGCCCAGTCCCGTGCGGACCAGGGCCAGGCTCACGAAGACGCCGCCCGCCAGGCCCTGAAGCCCGGTCATCAGAAGAAGGGGCCCGGTCGGACGCATCAGTACCGCTCCTCAAGGGCCCGCGTGATCGCCTCGTCGCTGACCGGCCCCGGAATGGGCCGGCGGGGCAGATAGTGCACGGACGGACGCGCGCCCAGTTCGGGCAGCAGCCCGAACCCCTGTCGCTCCGCCACCAGCCGGGCCACCTCAGAATCCGGGTCATCGAGATCGCCAAACGTGCGCGCGTGCGTCGGACAGCTCTGGACGCAGGCCGGCTGCCGGTCCTCGGGCGCCAGCGACTCGTCTTCGATGCGGTCGATGCACAGCGTGCACTTCTTGACCACCCCTTCATGCTCGTCAAACTCGCGCACGCCGTACGGGCAGGCCCACATGCACAGCTGGCACCCGATGCAGGCATCGTAGTCCACCAGCACCACGCCGTTATCCTCTCGCTTGAACGACGCGCCGGTCGGGCACACGGGCACGCAGGGGGCGTCATAGCAGTGCATGCACGCCTTCGGCAGATAGAGGACGGAGGTGTTGGGATAGGTGTCGGCCTCGACGCTGACGATGCGGTTCCACCACATGCCATCCGGCTCCCCATAGGGGTCCATGTCCGGCACCGGCCCGAACACACCTCCGGTATTGTGCTCTTTGCACGAGACCTGACAGCTCTTGCATCCCACGCACTTGTTCAGATCGGTGATGATTGTCAGCTGCATGCTTAAGCCTCCTCCGCCGGGATGGGGTCCATGGCCGGCCGCCGACGGTGCTCGGCGGGATGGCCGCTTTGGGTGGTGTAAGCCAGGCGCTCGATGGGGGGATGCTCGGCCAGCCGCGACGGCACCGCCGCCACCCTCGGCCAGACCTCGTGCACGTCTGATGGATAAATGCGCACCCGAGTGTCGTACCAGCCAGCCTGCCCGGTCACCGGATCGTTGTTGAAGAACGTCCCCGGCCCGGCCAGCGGGCTCACGTCCGGGATGATGTGGTTGACCAGCACCGCCCGGGTGGCTTCGGGCGCGTCGGGTTCCAGCCCCCACGCTCCGGGTCCCTTGGCAATGGCGTTCCAGGTCCACACCGTGCCCGGTTCGACGGCGTCGGAGATGGCGATCCGTGCCGTCATTCTCCCGAGGCGCGACTCCACGTAGACCCACTCGCCCTCGTGCAGGTTCTCGCGCTCCGCCAGCGCCGCGTTGATGAAGACCGGATTCTCATTCAAGAGCTGCCGCAGCCAGGCGTTCATAGAACCCCAGGAATGGTAATGAGTCATGGGACGCTGGGTGATGATGCGCAGGGGGTAGCGATCCTTGTCGGCCAGTTCGTCCTCCAGCGGTGGGTGCCAGAATGCGACCGGATCCATGTAGCGCACCAGGCGTTCGCGAAGACGCGGATCCTGGGGCTTCTTGCCCGGCCAGAGGCCCTCCCCCGCCAGGCGGAAGCGCTGGAGCGGCTCACTGTAGAGATGCAGCACGATGGGATCCGCGGTCGGAAGGAAGCGCACCCGGGCAGCCCACTCGAGATAGGCTCGGTTGGCCATCCGAAAATACTGCTGACCGGGGTCCAGCTGCATCCGCCAGAACGCCTGGCTGCCGGCATATGCCTCCAACTGGCGCGGATTCGGTTTGCCCACCAGCTCCCGGTCCCCACCGGACCCGCGATAGCCCGCCAGGAGGCCAACGCCCGAGCCGGGC
>JBMFXK010000358.1:0-3365 GCA_049964315.1 Clostridia bacterium
ACCCAGTCCGGGGGCCGTATGGACGGCGCTGGCCGCGAAACTGGGCGTGCCACCGTCGACACTCCTTGCCGACGTCCGCCAGGTAAAGCTGCAGGAGTTTCAGCAGTTCGCGGCTGCCCGCCACCTGACGCCTGATCAGATCCGGGCCGGCGAAGAGGCTATCCAGTCGGGCCAGTTTGCCATCGTGCTCATGCGCCATCACTGGGGCCGGCATCTGCTGCCGGTCGTGCTCACAACCGCGGCGGCCACCCTTCACCTGACCCCGGGGGCGTTGCAGCAGCAGCTTCAAGCCGGCAAGACGCTGGCCGAGATTGCGGCGGCCCAGCAGGTGGCGCCCGCCACGCTTCAGCAGGCCATTACCGCCGCGCTGCAGCAGAACATCGACGCGGCCGTGGGCAAGGGAGACCTGACGCGCGCGGAGGCGGCGAAGTTGAAGGCACACCTGCCGACGCTGGTGACACGGATCATGAACTGGCGGCTCAAAGTCCGGGAGAGCATGGCACGCTGAGGCTCCCGCGTCCCGGGCAGGTTCGGTATCATGGGCCCATGACAGGCGGTGTTCGCTCTCCGAGACGCTTTCCCCGCTGGATGGTCGGCGCGGCGGTCGTGGTGGCCGCCAGCGCCGGCATCTACTTTGACGTCCGCCATGCGCCTCCGGTGTACCCGTCCGCACGGGCTCTCCGGGCTCAGGGCATCGTGGCGGCGCCGCTTCCCACCCGCGTTGCCCACCTGTCGCCGGAGGAGGCTCTGTCTTCGGCCGAGACTGACGGGCTGGCGGGCGGATCGATGGCGGTCCGCCTGGTGCGCCTGTCAGGATTCGGATATCACGGTCGGGCCTGGGAGGTATCAGCCACCCATGCCCAGTATCAGCCGCTGTCGGGTCCGGCCATCGCCGGAACCTGGGTGGTGCTGTTCTTCAACCCCAACGACGGCCGGCTTATCGGGTACGTGCGGGTGCCGTAATGGAGGCGCTGGAGTCGTGATGAAGTTGGGATGACGTGATGCAAGACGGGAAGACACAGGGCGGCCCCGGTGAGTGCCGCGTGCCCGGACTGACGTGTCGCATTGTGCCCCACGCCCTGCAGGTGAATGGCGATCCAGCGCCGCTCGGCCTGGACGACCCGGCTCCGGAATTTTCCTGGAAGCTTCGTGGCCGCGGCGTGCAGACAGCGTACCGCATTCAGATCGCCCGCACGGATGGGGCGGTGCGGCCGTCGACGATCTATGACTCTGGACCCGTGTCATCCAGCGCCACCGTTTCGGTTCGCTGTCCCGGCCTGCCGCTTCAGGCCCATGCGTCTTACCGGTGGCGGGTCCAGGTCCGCGACCAGAACGGCAGCTGGGGAGGGTTCCGCTCGGCCCGTTTGGAGACGGCCTTTCTGGGTCGGACGGGATTCGTCGGACGCTTCATTACAGCCCCTGCACACCCGGTCGGTGTGCCTGACGCGCCTTCCGCGTGCCGGGAATTGAAGCCGCCGCGGTATCTCATCCACCGCTTTTGCCTGCCGGCACCGCCGCTGCGGGCGCGGCTGCACGCCACCGCCGCGGGCGTCTACCAGCCGTATGTGAACGGGCATCGCGTCGGCGGTGCGGAGTTGGCGCCGGGTTGGACCGACTACAACCGGCGCTTTCGTTACCAGACTTACGACGTGACGGCCGAAGTGGGCCAGGGGGAGAACGTCCTGGGCCTCCTCGTGGGAGACGGCTGGTATGCCGGCTATGTCGGGTTTGGGCGCCAGCGAGCCCATTACGGTCAGGACCCTGCCGTCTGGGCCGAACTGCATGTCTGGTTGAGCGATGGGACGAAGGTGGTGGTGGCCACCGATGTGGACTGGCGCACGACCACAGGCCCCATCCTCTACTCTGACCTCCTGATGGGGGAGGCATATGACGCCAGAAGGGAGAGCCCGGGATGGTGCAGCCCGGGCTCTCAGGTGCCCGACGGGGGGCCGGTCCGTCTATCCGCCATTGCTGCAGACCACCTGCAGGCCGACCGGACGCCTCCGGCCAGGATATGGCAGACGCGGGATCCGGTGTCCACCGACGAGGTGGATCCGGGCGTCTACGTGTTGGATTTCGGTCAGAACCTGGTGGGGCGCCCGCTTCTGGATACCCGCTGCTTCACCGGTCGGATCCGCATGCGCTTTGGTGAAGTCCGGGACCGAGACGGACGCCTTTATACCGACAACCTCCGAGAGGCAGCGCAGACCGATCTGTACCATGGGCATCCGGGCACGCAGACGCCTTACCGGCCGGCATTCACCTATCACGGCTTTCGGTACATGGATCGGTACATGGAGATTACGGGTACGGACAGTCCACCCCCGGCCGGATCTGTCCGTGCCGAGGTCATTGCCGGCGCCCAGCCGGACACGGGATGGGCGTCAAGCCCCGAACCGCTTGTGGCCCAGCTCGTCTCCAACATTCGCTGGAGCCAGCGCGGCAACCTCCTGTTCGTGCCCACCGACTGCCCGCAGCGCGACGAGCGGCTGGGCTGGCTGGGCGACGCTCAGGTGTTCGTCGAGACGGCGGCCTGGAACCAGGATGTCCGAGGCTTCTTCTACGACTGGCTCAACAGCGTGGAGGACGCCCAGTCTCCCGCAGGAGCGTTTTCCGATGTGGCGCCGCGCCTGGTCGACCTGTCCGATGGGGCGCCGGGATGGGCCGACGCCGGCATCCTGGTGCCGTGGACCCTGTATCGGATGTATGGGGAACGCCGCCTGCTGGAGCGACATTACCCGGCGATGCGCCGCTACCTGGTGTGGCTTTGCGAGCACAATCCGGACGGGCTCTGGCTCCACCAGCGCGGGAACGATTTCGGCGACTGGCTTGCGGTCGGGGCCGAGACGCCGAAGGATCTTATCGCCACAGCGTTTTTCGCTGAGGACTGCCGGATCCTGTCCGAGGTGGCCACCCTCATCGGGGAGGCGGCTGACGCCCGAGGCTTCCGAACCCTCCGGGAGCGGGTGCGAAACGCGTACCGGACCGCCTTTATCAAGCGTGACGGTGAGGTGCTCGGGGACACCCAGACCGGCTACGTCCTCACCCTGGCGTTTGGTCTCGCGGCGGAGCCCGACCGCCCGGCTGTCGCAAGGCGCCTGAGGGACAACCTGCATGCCCATGGCGACCTTCTCACCACCGGGTTTCTGGGACTGCCGCATTTGCTGCCCGTGCTGTCGGACACAGGGTTTGACGACGTAGCGTGGGGCCTTTTGCGTGAAACCCGGTTTCCATCCTGGGGCTACGAAATTGGCCACGGCGCCACCACCATCTGGGAGCGGTGGGACGGCTGGACCGAACAACGCGGATTCCAGACGCCAGAAATGAACTCGTTCAATCACTACGCGTTCGGGGCTGTCGGAGCC
>JBMFXK010000359.1:0-3354 GCA_049964315.1 Clostridia bacterium
AGTCCATCCGCACCGATGAGGATGCCGAGAAGGCGTTTCGGATCGGAGCCTGCCGCATCATCAACATCAAGCTCGGACGCGTCGGGGGCTTTTCCGAGGCGCGCCGCATCCACGACCGCGCGCGGGCCGCGGGTTACCCGGTCTGGTGCGGCGGCATGCTGGAGTCCGGCATCGGGCGCGCCGCCAACCTGCACATCACGACGCTGCCCGGCTTCAGCTTGCCCGGTGACACCTCGGGTTCAGACCGTTACTGGGAGGAGGATCTGGTGGATCCCCCGTTCGTGCTGGGTGCGGACGGCACCATGGCCGTGCCCCAGGGCCCGGGTCTCGGGGTGGTGCCGGATCCGAAGAGGCTTGCACGCTACGGCGGAGCAGGCGAGCACTTCGGCAAGTGATAGGGCGCACCGGCTCGTGTACACTTTAAGGCGCAGGGAAGAAGCGCCGGCAGTGGCGGGTGGAGGCGGCGACGCTTGCGGATCGCGGTGGTGGATCGGGACGCCCTGGCGGCGTGCCGCTATTTAGAGGCGGCACGCCCGGATGTGAGCTTTATCCCGGTGGCCGACCCGGCCTCCATGCCGGGCATCGAAGCCGATGCCATCTTCGGGCACAACTACCCGGCGTCAGTCTTTGACCGGGTGAAGGGTGTCCGCTGGGTGCAGTGGTGGTCGGCCGGGGTGGACGGACACCCCGTGCCCGACCACCTCCTGTTCACGCGCATGGTGGGCGCGTTCAATCGGGATATGTCCGAGCACGTCCTGGGGCAGGTGCTGGATTTCGCCCACCAGTTCCAGACGGCCCGCGACCAGCAGGCCGGCCGGATCTGGGCCCGCTACCCCACCCGGCGCCTCAACGAGCTCACGGTAGGCATTGGGGGCGGCGGCGAGATCGGGCGTGCCGCCGGGGAGATGCTGGAGGGTCTCGGCGCGGCGGTGAAATATCTCGTGCGCCAGCTAAAGGCGGGTGATGCTGCACCGCCGTTCTTCGACCGTGCCCGCGAGCGCGCATTTTTCGACGACCTCGATGTCCTTGTGCTGGTGATGCCCCACACCGCCGACACCGAGGGCTTTTTGAACCGCGAGCGCCTGGGGTGGCTCCCGCGCGGTGCGGCCGTCCTCAACATCGGCCGCGGCCGCGTTGTCGACGAGGACGCGCTCCGGGAGGCCCTGGATCGCGGTCAGGTGGCGCGCGCGTACCTCGACGTCCAGCGCACCGAGCCCCTTCCGGCGGATTCCTGGTTGTGGACTCATCCCCGTGTGGTCATCACGCCGCATCTGTCAGGGGCCGGCCGTGACGAGGACGTCCTCGACCGCTCCCTTGAGAACCTGGCCCGCTTCGAACGCGGAGAGGCGCTCCTGGGCGTCGTGGATCGCGAACGGGGATACTGAAATGAAGGTCTTTGCCCTGATAGGTCAGAGCGGGACCGGAAAGAGCCACCACGCCTCGGAGGTGGCCGCCAACCTGGGCGTGGACATGATCCTGGACGACGGGCTCCTGGTCGAAAACGGCCGCATCATCGCGGGCCGCTCCGCCAAGCGCGAGGAAACGATGGTGGCGGCGGTCAAGCGTGCGGTACTGGTGGACCCGGCGCACGCCCGCAACATCCGCGAATCCATCGACCGCGTCAACCCCAGCGGCCTTCTGATCCTCGCCACCTCGCGCCACATGCTCAACCGGATCCGGCGGGCGCTCCACATTGACGATGAGCCGTGCGAGATTCTCTCCATCGAGGAGGTCTCGACGGCGGAAGACATCGCGCGGGCACGCCAGACCCGGCAGGAGCTCGGCAAGCACGTGATTCCGGCCCCCACGTTCGAGGTGCGCAAGACATTTGCCGGCTATCTGGTGGACCCGCTCCGCTTCATCGTGCGCAACCAGCGCCGGCAGGAAGTGGTGGAGAAGTCCGTGGTGCGGCCCACCTACTCGAGCCTGGGCAAGTTTTTTATCGATGACATCGTGGTCTCCACCATCGCAGCCCACGTGGCGCTCCGGGTGCGGGGCGTCGAGCGGGTGGGGCGGGTGCAGACGGAATCTTATGCGGAGGGTGTGCGCTGCGCCCTGGACCTCACGGTCGAGACCGGGCACTATCTGCCGACCGTGCTGGAAAGCGTGCAGCAGGTCGTGCGCCTGGAGCTGGAACGGGCGACGGCGCTTCAGATCCTGGGCGTCGATGTAACCGCCCGGCACCTCGTGGTCCGCAGAAGCAAAGGAGCGTGACATGGCAGAGACGGTGCTGGTCGTTGACGACGAGCCCGCGATTCAGGAACTGGTTCGGTTCACGTTGGAGCGAGACGGATTTCAGGTGGCGGTGGCCGGCGACGGCTGGGAGGGACTGAACCAGGCCCGTGCGCTCCACCCCGACCTGGTGGTCCTGGATCTCATGCTGCCCGGCCTGGACGGAATGGCGCTGTGCCGCGCGCTTCGCGCCGAGATGGACGTGGCCGTCCTCATGTTGACGGCGCGCAAGGAGGAAAGCGACCGGGTGGCGGGGCTCGAACTGGGCGCCGACGACTACGTGACCAAGCCCTTCTCGCCGCGTGAGCTGGCGGCGCGTGTGCGGGCCATCCTGCGGCGGTCCCGGGGCCCGTCGGCGCCGACTACGGCCCAGGAGGTCCTCTCCATCGACGCCGACCGGCGCCGGGTCATCCTGCGCGGGGAGACGATCGAGCTCACCTACACGGAATTCGAGCTCCTGCGCACGCTGTACGAGGCCCCGGGGCGGGTGTTCAGCCGCGAGGAGCTTTTGAGCCGGGTGTGGGGAGACGACTTTTACGGGGACTCTCGCACGGTCGACGTCCACGTCCGGCACCTGCGCGAGAAGCTCCATGAGGATTCGACCAAGCCCCAGTTCATCGAAACCGTGCGGGGAGTCGGCTACCGTTTCCGGGACACCTAAGATGGCGCTCACCTTCTGGCGCCTGGTCCTGGCCCGGACCGGCCCTCTACTGGGTCTGGCCGGCCTGGCCACGCTCGCGGTGCTCCTGGCGCCCCACAACAACCCGCTGCCCTGGCTCGTGGTGCTGGCCGCGTGGGCGTGGGCCATCCGCGCGGTGCAGAGCGACCTGCGCCAGGACAGGGTGCTGGCGGAAAGCGTGGACCAGTTGTTTGTCACCGTCGAGCGGTGGGCGGGCGGCGATCTCGACGCCCGCGTCTACCTGGACAGCGACGATCCCCTGGACGCGCTGGCGCACGGCATGAACCGCGTCGCCGAAGTGCTGGCCGAGCGCACCCGCGACCTGGTGCAGGACAAGGACCGCCTGGAGGCCATCCTGTCGAGCCTGACCACCGGTGTCGTGATTGTCGATCGCGCGCTCTACATCACCCTCGTGAACCAGGCCGCCATTGACCTGTTCGGCC
>JBMFXK010000360.1:0-3350 GCA_049964315.1 Clostridia bacterium
AGTACTTCCGCGTCGGTGGAGTAGCCTGTCTTGGTACGCCGCCCAGCCGGAAGCCCGAGCTTATCAAACAACACTTCGCCCAGCTGCCCGGTCGAATTGATATTGAACTCCATGCCGGCCAGGTGGTGAATCTCTCGCTCCAGACTGGCAATGGCCTGTTCCAGTTCCACTCCGAGGGCGTCAAGCGCCGGCCCGTCCACCCGGATGCCGGTCCGCTCCATGCGTCTCAGAACGTGCAGCAACGGCAGTTCCACGTTTTCATAGAGCGGCTGCAGGCCCTTCTCCGCCAACATCTCCCTCACAGTCGGCCATGACTCGGCCAGGGCCGCCACGTCCTCCCGGGGCACACCGCCCGCCTCTTGCACCAGCTGGGCGACGGTATAACGAGAGCGCCCGGGATTAAGCAGGTACGCCACGAGCTCCCCATCGTCGAGCCGGGGCCACACCGCCTGCGGGATCTCGTCCACCCATTCCTTGATCTTGAAGCCGACCAGGCGCTGCTCGGGACCGCCGCCCACCTCCCCCACGTACCGGCCAAGACCGCCCGATGCGGTTCCCAGGATGTATCCGCCAGACGCTTTCTGGATGCCCACGACAGCATCGGCCGGCCAGGCCGTCAGGACGGGAAGGTCCTCTTCCAGCGCAGCCGTCGGGATTGCAGGCGGTGCCGTCTCATCCGACCCGGCGGTCGTTGCGGGCGAGGCCGCCGTTGTCTCGAACAGCCGGCGCCGCAGGGAATCAAAGCCCATGGTTCCGAGGAACTCGGCCAGCTCCGCCGTTCGTTCGATCGTGAACGGATCGTCGCCGCCACTGAGCGGCGGGACGTCCAGCTCAGTGTGGATGGTCGCGAGAGACCGTGAGCGCAGCGCTTCCGGTTCGTGCCCGTTCAGCGCCTTTTTGAACCGGGTTTCCGCGATGTCGTCCAGGTGCGCGTAGATCTCCTCAATTCGTTCGTAACGGTTAAGGAGCGTGACGGCGGATTTCTCACCAATGCCTGGCACTCCGGGGATGTTGTCCGACGCGTCGCCCATGAGACCTTTCAGATCGGGCACCTGATCCGGCCGCACCCCCATGCGCTTCACGACGCCGTCGGCATCCAGGGTTTCCATCTGAGCGACTCCGCCCCGTCCGGTCGTCAGCAGCACCTTGACGCCTGGCTGCACCAGCTGCAGCAGGTCACGGTCGCCGGTCAGGACCAAGACCTCCCAGCCGGCCTTCTGGGCGCGAACCGCCAGACTGCCCAGAATATCGTCTGCTTCATAGCCTGGCCGTTCGAGGTGCACGACGCCCAGTCGGTCGAGGAGCTGCTTGGCCATCGGCGTCTGGACGTGAAAGTCGTCTGGCGCCTCGTCACGATTGGCCTTGTACTGCTCGAACGCCTCATGGCGGAACGTGGGTCCGCTTGAGTCGAACGCTACCACCACCGTATTGACTTGCGTGTCCTCCAGAGCCTTCAGCAGCATCTGGACAAAGCCGTAAACCGCTCCCGTCGGCGTCCCGTCCGCGCGGGCCAAGGGAGGCAGTGCATGATAGGCTCGAAAAAGCAGACTATGGCCGTCGACCAAAAGTGCGCGTCGCATGCCTGGCGTCCCTCCGCTCGCGCGTTCAGGTCCATGTTAGAGGCTTGCCAGGGTGATGGCAATCGCGGCAAGGAGGCGTGATATGCGACTTGTCTTCCTTCATGGGGCAGCGTCCAGCCCCGACGTCTGGGCTCGCCAGCGCCGGCATTTTCGAGATGCCCACTACTTCAGCTACCCGAGCACCGCGGCGGGTCCTTCCGATCTCCTCGACGTCTACGCCGAGGCTGTTCTGGCCTCGCTGGAAGTGCCGGCCGTCATTGTCGGCCATTCGCTCGGCGGAGCGGTGGCCCAACTTTGCGCCCTGCGGGCTCCTCAGGCAGTGGCCTCGGTAGTCCTAGTGGGGACCGGTCCCCACCTGCCGGTCAACCCGGAGCTGCTCACCGGCCTTATCCATCGGCCCGCAGAGACGTTGGACCGCGTGGCCCGCTGGTCACTGGCCAAAGCCGCCCCCGATGCGCTGGTCGAACGGGCGCGGGAACTCGCACGGGCAGCCGATCCGGACCTCGCGTACCGACAGTTTGCCGCCTGCAACCACTTTGATGTACGGAGCAGCCCTCCCTACAACGGGCGGACCGCCCTCATCTGGGGGGCTCAGGACCGCATGACACCCCCGGCCCTCGTCCACGAGCTGGTTGACGTGTTTCCACGCCACCGGGATGTCGAGATTCCCAACGCCGGACATCTCGTGATGCTGGAACAACCGGAGGCATTCAATGCAGCGCTCCAATGCGCTCTGAGCGACATTCGCGAGGAAGAGGCGCGGTGACGCCGGCCCACGGCTGGCGAGCGCAAGCATGCCCGCACCGATGAGACGGAGCCCCGGTTCCTGGGCGGAGACCCGACCCCACAGGCGCCGGACGGTGGGCGGACGCAATTGGGATGTCCGGTGGCGCCACCCATCGCCGGCAACGGAAAACGGGCAGGGGCCCTGCCCGTTTTCTGAGGCACCGGATCACTCAATCACGCGTCGTAGTACAGCGTAAACTCGGCGGGATGCGGGCGGAGCCGTATCATGTCGCTCTCCTCACGCTTCATGCCGACCCATGTGGTCAGTAGGTCCTCCTCGAACACGCCGCCTTCCACGAGGAAGTCATGGTCGTGCTCGAGCTGTGACAAAGCCTCGTCGAGCGATGCGGGCACGCTCGCAATGCTCTCCATCTCTCCCGGCTCCAGCTCGTAGAGGTTCTTGTCCACCGGCCCGAAGCCGAGGGCAGTCGGGTCAAGCTTCCGCCGGACCCCGTCCAGACCCGCCAGGAGGCAGGCCGCAAAGGCCAGATACGGGTTGGCGGTCGGATCCGGGGTTCTAAATTCGATGCGGGTCAGCGGCGCCCGCTCCGTCACCGGAATGCGGATGGCGGCGGACCGGTTGCCGCGAGAGAACACGATGTTGACCGGTGCCTCGTAACCTGGGACCAAGCGCTTATAGCTGTTGGTGGTGGGATTGGTGAAGGCGAGGAGCGCCGGCGCATGGACCAGGATGCCCGCCAGGTACGCCCGGCCGATGTCGGACAGATTGGCGTAGCGGCCCTGCTCGAAAAACAGAGGGTGTCCGCCGGCCCACAGCGACTGGTGTACGTGCATGCCGCTGCCGTTGTCACCGTACACCGGCTTCGGCATAAAAGTTGCGGTCTTTCCGTGCAGCCGGGCCCCGTTCCGCACCGTGTACTTGTAAAGCATGACGGTGTCTGCCTGGGCGGTCAGCGTGTTGTAACGGATGTCGATCTCCTGCTGGGCGACGCCGACCTCGTGGTGGTGCATTTCGACCCGGAC
>JBMFXK010000361.1:0-3344 GCA_049964315.1 Clostridia bacterium
CCCCGCCGATGAGGTCACTCAGGATGTCTCCAAACATGTTCTCGGTCAGGATGACATCGTAGGCGCCCGGGTCTAGAACGAGCCGCATCGCCGCACTGTCCACCAGTTGATGCTGGAGCTCCACATCTGGAAACTCCTCCGCCACTTCGTCAACAATCTCGCGCCAGAGGCGAGAGCACGCCAATACGTTGGCCTTGTCCACCGAGGTGACGCGGTGCCGGCGGCCGCGCGCCGCCATGAACGCCACCCGGGCCACGCGACGAATCTCCGCTTCTTTATAGGTCATGGTGTCCACCGCGCCGCGGCCGCCGCTGGAGTCGCGCCCCTTCCAGCGCGGCTCGCCGTAGTAGAGACCCCCGGTCAGCTCCCGCACCAGGAGCATGTCAAACCCTGAGCGCCGTTCCTTTCGGAGTGGCGAGACGTCGCCGGGAAGCTCCCAGGCCGGACGCAGATTGGCAAACACCTGCAGGGCGCGGCGCAACGCCAAAAGCCCCGCCTCGGGGCGGCTCTCCGGCGGCAGGTGGTCGAAGCGGGGACCGCCCACCGCTCCCAGCAGCACGGCGTCAGCGTCCCGGGCCCGGGCCAATGTGTGCTCCGGCAGCGGGCTTCCCGTCTCCGCCCAGGCCGCGCCTCCGATGAGCGCCTCCTCGATGTGAAGGCCGCGGCCGGTGCGGCTCAGGATGGCCCAGCTCGCCCGTTCCATGAGGGGACGCGCCGCCTCCACCACCTCCGGTCCGATACCGTCGCCGGGCAGCAGCAGGAGGCGCCAGGGCTGCTTCATCACGTGGCATCCCTCCCCGCCCCCATGGTCGCCAGCTCCTTTTGCAGCCGCGCCATGAGTCCGCCCGCATTCACGATTTCCTGCATGAACGGCGGCAGTGGAGTGATGGGGTACTCCTCCTGCCGAGTCTCGTTGACAATCAACGCCCGGTCCGAATCCACCCGGATCTGGTCGCCCATCTGGATGGCGGCTGCCGCTTCGGCCGACTCATAGACGGGAAGGCCGATGTTGATGGCGTTCCGGAAGAAGATGCGCGCAAAGGAGGCTGCGACCACCGCCGGCACGCCGGCACCCTTGATGGCGATCGGGGCGTGCTCGCGTGAGCTGCCGCACCCGAAGTTCTTGCCCCCCACGATGATGTCGCCGGGTCGATGCTCCGGGACAAATGCCGGATCCAGATTCTCGAGACAGTGGGAGCCGAGCTCGTCGGGGTCCGACGTCACCAGGTATCGGGCCGGAATAATGACATCGGTGTCGACGTTGTCTCCGTACTTCCAGGCGCGCGCCATCATGCCACCTCCTGGCCAACAACCGCTTCGGGACTGGTGATGCGGCCCGTGACCGCGGAGGCGGCCGCCACGGCGGGGCTGGCCAGGTATACCTCGGCGCCGGGATGCCCCATGCGTCCGACGTAGTTGCGGTTGGAGGTGGACAGGCACCGCTCTCCCTCTCCCAGCACGCCCGTGTGCCCACCCAGGCAGGGGCCGCAGGTGGCCGCGCTGACGAAGGCGCCCGCCTCCACAAACACCTGGATGAGGCCCTCCTTGACAGCGGCCAGATAGACATCCTGGGTCGCCGGAATGACGATGACGCGCACGTGGTCCGCCACGTGCCGTCCGGCCAGAATGCCGGCCGCGATGCGCAGGTCCTGCAGCCGTCCGTTGGTGCAGGAACCGATGAACACCTCGTCGAGCTCGACCTCCCCCACCTCGCTGATGGGGCGGGTCTTCGAAGGAAGCCAGGGATAGGCCACCTGGGGTTCGAGCCGGCTCACGTCGATCTCGATGGTCTCGAGGTAGTGCGCGTCCGCATCTGGTGTCACATACCGGGGCGATCGCAGCGCACGTCCTTCCTCATAGCGCCGCGTCACATCGTCGGGGGCAACCAGACCCACCTTGCCGCCCGCCTCAATGGTCATGTTCGACATGGTCAGCCGGTCCTCCATGCTGAGACCGGTGATGGCGTCGCCGGTAAACTCCATCGCCCGATAGAGCGCCCCGTCATCTCCGATGAGTCGGATGGTGTGCAGGATGAGGTCCTTGCCGGTCACCCACGGTCGGCGGGCGCCGTGATACACGAAGCGCAGGGTCTCCGGGACCTTGAACCACGTCCGTCCGGTCGCCATCGAGTATGCCAGGTCCGTGCTTCCGACGCCGGTGGCGAAGGCGCCCAGCGCTCCATACGTACACGTATGCGAGTCGGCCCCCACCACGATGTCACCGGGCACCACGATGCCGCGCTCGGGCAGGAGCGTATGCTCGATGCCGCCCGTGCCCTCCGGATAGTAGTGCAGGATATCGTGCTCCCGCGCGAATCGCCGCATGATAGAGGTCTGATTGGCCGAGTTGATGTCACGGGCCGGCACGAAGTGGCTGGCGACCATCGCCACCCGCTCCCGATCGAAAACCCGGGTGGCCCCGGCCTTCTCGAATTCCCGGATCGCGATCGGCGCCGTGATGTCGTTGCCCATCACCAGGTCAACCGGCACCTCGACTAGGTCGCCGGGCACGACCGGATGGCCCACTCGCTCGGCCAGGAGCTTTTCCGCCAGCGTCATCCCCATCTCAACCCACCTCCGTGATAAATGCCTGACTCCAGCGATGCGCCCGGTTGAGGGCGCTGAGATAGGCGAGCGCGCTCGCCTCCAGAACGTCCGTCGCTACCCCGTGACCCACCACCACCCGGTCATCCACCGCCACCCGGCAGTACACCTCACCCTGCGCGTCGCTGCCCTCCCCGATCGAGCGCAGTGAGTAGTGCACCACGTCGCCGTCGATCCCGGTCGCCCGGTTGAGTGCCGCCACCAGGGCGTTGACCGGGCCGTCTCCCACCGCCGCCTCCCGGACTGGGGCGGAACCTCCCTGAGTCGCAATGCTGACCATCGCGGTCGCGAGTCCGCGCCCACCCGTCGACACCTGCAGATCCGCCAGCGTGAAACGGTCGGCACCCGCGGCCAGGCGGTCCTCCACCAGGACCCGGACGTCCGCCTCGGTGACTTCCTTCTTGCGGTCCGTCAGCTCCTTGAAGCGGCGGAACAGCTCTTCGGTGGTCGCTTCGTCCACCTGGTACCCGAGCGCCTGGATCCTGACCTTGAACGCATGGCGGCCGGAATGTTTGCCCAGGACCAAGGTGTCCGGCGTCACGCCGACATCTTCGGGCCGCATGATTTCGTAGGTGGTGCGCTCCTTCAGAATCCCGTCCTGATGGATGCCGGACTCATGCTGAAACGCGTTCCTCCCGACGATGGCCTTGTTGGGCTGAACCGGCATGCCGGAAAGGCGGCTCACGAGGCGGCTCAGGGGACCGATCTCCGTGGTCCGGATGCCGGTGGCGAGGCCCAGAT
>JBMFXK010000362.1:0-3338 GCA_049964315.1 Clostridia bacterium
GGCGCCCTCGGCATCCGTGCGCCGCGGTTATGGGATGTACGTTGGCGTGCCGCTTCCGACGCTGCCACCTGACCATGTGACGTGGGGATCGGTGTTTTGGTAGAGAAGCCAGGTCGGGTTGGGATAAGACTCCTGTTCAAGCGTGCCGTTGACGTAAAACTGAAATGACTCGCCGACTACCCCGATGCGCGTAACCGCGTCGGTCAGGTTGACCGTCGGGCCCTGGCCGTGGGGGCCGGTCGGACAAGCGGTGAGCGGATACGGAAAGCTGGCGCCAGGCCCGCACTCTTCGGGAATCGTCACCGCCACGCGTGCCGTCGTGGCGGTCGACCAGGAGGTCGTGTCGGCCACGGCCAGTAGGACGGGCCACGGTGTTGCCCCGGTCGTGTTGGCAGGCGCGAGGGACGACGGCAGGCTGATGCTCCCACCGGCGTACACTTCCACCAGAGTGCCGTTCTCGAGGGCCCATGCCGGACCAACCGTGGCGATGGCAGCCGCGGAGTCAATATTGACCGCAAACCCGACAACCCCGACGTCCGAGGTTGCCGAGACGGCGGCCACACCGGCATTCCGCAGGGGCACGGAGGAGTCAGACGTGCTTACGCCCGACGGCATCGACGATGTGGCTGAGGCGCTGGGAGCGACCGTGGCGGATGAACTGGCGGATGTGGTTTTGGCGGCGCCCGCCGCTACGATGCGCGGCGGGGTCTGGAACGACCGGGCGCCGGCGCCACACCCGGAGAGCAGGATCGCAACGCCCAGCGCGGCAACGATGGGGCGCACGCTTGTGCAGTCCTCCCTGATGACCGCCGGCGGTTGGCCGGTCGGCTCCATTGACTGGGAGGAGCATGGCATAAGGCCTGGGCAGACGCTAATTCTTGCGACGTGAAGCGGCCGCTTCTCTTCCACGCGCATGTCCGCTCCCGGCTCTCGGTTACCATGGCCGTGAGCTGCCGGTCGTATAAGACAAGCGAGGGATTTTGATTGATGCGGTATTTGATGACGAGCGCGCTTCCGTACATCAACGGGATCAAGCATCTGGGCAACCTGGTGGGCTCGCTGCTGCCGGCGGATGTGGCCGCACGGGCGTTGCGTATGGAGGGCGAAGAGGTGCTCTTCATCTGCGCGACCGACGAGCACGGCACGCCGGCCGAGCTGGCGGCACAGGAGGCAGGCCAGGACGTTGCGGCCTTCGCCGTCCGCGAGCACGGTCGGCAGCGGGCGGTGTACGAGGCGTTCGTGTTGTCCTTTGACTGGTTCGGGCGGACGTCCAGCGCTGCCAACCATGACCTGACTCAACACTTCTACCGCCGGCTGCAAGAGGCAGGCTATATCGAGGCGAAGGGCGTCCGGCAGTTTTACTCGCTGGACGACGAGCGCTTTCTGCCTGACCGCTACGTCACCGGCACGTGCCCCCATTGTGGGTATGAACGCGCACGAGGAGATCAGTGTGAGAACTGCACACGGGTGCTCGACCCGACCGATCTCGTTCGCCCGCGCTCCACGATTTCCGGCACTGAACGCCTGGAGTTGCGAGAGTCCCGCCATCTGTTCTTGAACCTCGATCCGCTCTCGGAGCGGCTGAGAAGCTGGATCCAGGAACACCCCGACTGGCCCCGGCTCACGACATCCGTCGCACTCAAGTGGCTTGATGAGGGCCTGTGCCCGCGCGCCATCACGCGGGACCTCAGGTGGGGCGTGCCCGTGCCGCGCGAGGGCTCCGAGGGCAAGGTGTTCTACGTGTGGTTTGATGCCCCCATCGGCTATGTCGGCGCCACTAGAGAGTGGGCTGACGCAGACCCCGGCCGCCGTGACTGGACGAGGTGGTGGCTCGGACAGACAGACGTCCGCTACCTCCAGTTTATGGCTAAAGACAACCTGCCCTTTCACAGGGTGTTCTTTCCAGGCATGGAGATGGGAACTGGGGAGCCCTGGACGTACGCGGCGTACATCAAGGGATTCAGCTGGCTCACATACGAAGGCGGCAAGTTCTCCACCAGCGAGCGGCGCGGGGTGTTCATGGATGAGGCGCTCGACATCCTGCCGGCAGACTACTGGCGCTACTGCTTGCTCGCTCATGCCCCGGAGACGGATGACGCCGATTTTACCTGGGAGCTCTTCTCCGCCACCGTGAACAAGGACTTTGTCGGCATGTTCGGCAATTTCTGCCATCGTGTACTGACGCTTACGGTAAGCAATTTCGGCGACACCGTGCCGGCTGGTGGTGAGCCGGGGCCACGTGAGGCGAAGCGGGCTCACGACTGCGAAGCCGGCCTGGATGCCCTTCGCGACCGGCTTCGTGAACTGGAATATCGCCGGGCGGTACAGGAGATGCGGCGGCTGTGGGCGCTGGGCAACCTTTATCTTGAAGACACCGCGCTGTGGCATCTGGTTAAAACCGACCGCACCGCAGCTGCCACCGTTCTCCGTTCCGCTCTCAACCTGATGCGCCTGTACGCCCTGGCGGCGATGCCATTCATGCCGCACGTGGCGGCTACCATCCTGGACAGCCTGGGGTGCGCTGCCGATTTGGCCGCACCGCGCTTTTCCGGGGTTGCCCGCCTCGATGCCCTGCGTGGGGGTGAGCCCCTTCACCAGTTTCCACCCCTGTTTCGCCGGATCGACGCGGAGGAGGCCGCATCCTTGAGGGTGCGGTATGCCGGCAGTGTCCGCGCCTGACCAGGGGGCGCGCATCAGCGCGGTCGTGTTTGATGTGGGGGGTGTGCTGCTAGACTGGGATCCACGCCATCTGTATCGCAAGATCTTCGGCAGTGAAGCCCAGATGGAGTGGTTTCTGGGGCACATCTGCACCACCGCGTGGCATCAAGAGCATGACCGCGGGACGGATATCCGAGCCTCCTGCGAGACGCTGGCGGCATGCCATCCGGCGTATGCAGACGCGATCCGGGCCTGGGCGGAGCGCGGGGAAGAGATGATCCGGGGAACAGTGCCCGGCGTCGTGGAACTGCTCGATACCCTGGCCGTGGCGGGGGTTCCGTGTTATGCGCTCACCAACATGGAGCGGGAGACATACCCACTGCGCCGGGCCCGCTACCCGTTCTTCAGGCGCTTCCGCGGCATCCTGGTGTCTGGTCAAGAAGGTGTTCTGAAGCCTGACCCCGCCATTTTTGACCTGGTGCAGCGCCGCTTTGGCCTCACGCCCGCCACCACGCTCTTCATCGACGACAGCCGCCCTAATATCGACGCGGCCGACCGCCTCGGATTCTAGACGCACCTCTTCACAGATGCCGGCCGCCTGCAGCGGGCGCTCGTCGAGTTACATCTGCTGACTGTTTGAATCCGGCACTGTCGTCATTGACATTTATTCCGTCAGCATG
>JBMFXK010000363.1:0-3322 GCA_049964315.1 Clostridia bacterium
CGGCAGCCGCACCGGGGCGATAGTGCTGGCGGCAAAACCGTTTGCGAGCTGCTGGGGCGTCAGAACCCGCGGCGGCGCTGCCGCGCTCCGCAGGTGCAGGCCGAGGAGCACGGCCGCCCACACCAGTGCCAGCACCCACAGGGCCAGGCCGACCCGTCGCCACGAGAGGGTCATGAACTCTCCCGCTTCACGGTCCGACGGCGCCGCACCTCGGCCAGGTCGACCGGATCCCGGGGAGCGCTGTCAGCGCGCGGGCCTCCCCGTCCCTGACCTTCCTCCCACCAGCGCCAGAAGATGGCGACGAAAGCCACCCCGTAGGACACCAGGGCCCCTGCCTTCATCACCAGCCCTCCCACCCGCTCGTCTGACAGTGCCGACAAGCCGAGCAGATGAGCCCCGGCCGCGTCCACCCCGTATGCTGGCGCGTGACTCACGAGCGACCAGAACACGAACAGCGGCGTCAGCGCGATGCCTCCCACAAACAGATATCCCAGAGACAGCAGGGGATGGAGCCGCGGGGACTCCCGGAGCGGGGACAGCACGGGCCACCAGAACAGCGCCGCAAGGACCAGGAACACGACGTTCTGCCCCCAGAAGGCCGGCGGGTGGGCTGAGAGCCAGTCCCAGACGCCCGGCACCGCCGTGACGACGTAGGCCGCGTTAAAAAGCGCCAGCGCGATAAGCGGCCGGGTGAGGATGGCAAACAGGCCCTGGATGGGGCGGAGAATCGCCCGCCAGAAGGGCGCCGCCAGGGCGACCATGAGGAAGGGCACGGCGACCCCGGTGGTGAGTAGGCGCTGGCTCATGGCCGCGGTGAGCGAATGCTGGGAGAAGACCTCAATCGGCGTGCCGAAGGCCGCGACCAGAGCGCCCATGCCCGCCCAGAAGGCCCACGCCGCCCGGGACCCCGCCGCCACGTAGCGCCGCAGCAGGAATACCATGGCTGCGGCGCCCGCCCAGACCGCGGGGTTCCATAGGATGAGAAAGGGAAACGTTCCTGGCATGACGTTCTCCTGTCGGAGAGCGGCTTTACTTCACGTCCTTTTGAAGGTAGGCCACAACTTCTTTGACCTGCAGCGGCGTGAGCCCGAGGTTCGGCATCTTCGCGCCAGACCAGACCCCCGGCGGATCCGCAATCCATTGCAGGAGCCACGACGCCTGGGTCGGATGCCCACCCGGAACGAGGTTCAGGGAACCCGACAGGACACTGTTCAGATTTGGCCCGGGACCCGGCGCCCCCTTGCCGTTGACCGTGTGACACGATACGCACGTGGTGGAGACGATGCTGGCGCCTTGTGCCACCATCTGCGCAGCCGTCAGATGCGGGATCTTCGGGGTCGGGGGGGAATAGGCGGTGAGCACGTAGCCGATTCCCCAGGCCACCACGATGGCGATGAACGCGCCGTAGCCGAAGAACAGCCGGTACACCTGCCGGCCCTCCCGCAGGTGCATGAACAGGAACACCTGCAGCGCGACCTGCACGATGGCCAGGATGATGATGATAGGAACGGCATCAGACCGGAGTCCGGTATTGGTCAGCAGGATCCCGAAGGCGATTGCGGTCAGGATGAGCGAGACCACACCCACTCCCACGTAGAGGCTGGTGTGCCCGCCTCCCCGCTCGGCGTGAGCATTCATCCGCCTATCCCACCTTTCCGAGGAGATACACCACGGAGAAGATCACGACCCAGACCACGTCCACGAAGTGCCAGTAGAGCCCCGCCACCTGGGCCTTTGTGACCCCCTCGGTCTGGAACTCCTTGCGGTAGCTATAGGCCAGCAGTGACAGCAGCCAGAACACACCGAACGCCACGTGCATGCCGTGGAACCCGGTCAGCGTGAAAAACGCCGATCCAAACGGGCTCGAGGACAGGGTAAGGCCGCGCTTGTAGTCGCCGGTGAACTCGAAGGCCTGGAAAGACAGGAATCCGAGGCCGAGGATCACGGTGACGACAACCCAGGCCCGGAAGCGCGCCAGGCGTCCGGCCCGCAGCTGCGCGTAGCCGATGGCGAACGTCATGCTGGAAGCCAGCAGGGTCAGCGTCCCCACCAGCGTGACCGGCAGGTCGAACACCTGCTTCGGTGTCAGCCCGTTGTTCGTGTGCGTGTGCATCAGCAGGTAGGTGCCGATCAAGGAGGCGAAGAACACGGCCTCGGCGGAGAGCCAGATCCAAAGGCCCAGAACCGCGTTGTCAACCGGCTCCAGCGCGACCTCGGCTTCTGGGCCCATGTGCGGGGCGCTGGCTGCGGGGTTAGCCATCCACGCCCACCTCCTTCAACGGCTCTTCCAGAATCGGCACGAACTCCCCCGGGTCGGGTGTGAACATGGACCGGTGCAGACCCACCACCAGCACCACGAACCCGAGTATCTCCACCACCAGCGTGTGGAACATGAAGCCATACCCCAGGATGGGCAGCGCCGCGGCGATGATGAGCGGCAGCAGGGTCGGCCGCGGCATGTGCACCGTGTTGGGCGGCCCATGGTGGTGCCCATCCTGACCCGGTGCGGCCAGCATCCGGCCGTTGCCGTGCAGCTTCTCGAGCCAGAAGGCGTCCGCCCCCCGCACCAGCGGAATCTTGGCGAAGTTGTACGGCGGCGCCGGGGAGCTGATGGACCATTCCAGCGACCGCGCATCCCACGGATCGTTGGCCGCCTTCTCCCCGTGTTGGAGAGACGTGACCAGATTGACCAGGAAGGCCAGGACGCCGGCTGCCAAGATGAACACCCCGAACGTGGCCACCTCGTTCCAGAACGTGAAGCCGTTGCCCGGCGCGTAGGTGAAGATCCGGCGGGGCATGCCCATGAGTCCCAGGAAGTGCATCGGGAAGAAGGTGACGTTGAACCCGATCAGGGTTAGCCAGAAGTTGATCTTGCCCCATCGCTCCGACAACATGCGCCCGGTCATCTTGGGGAACCAGTAGTAAATCCCCGCGAACAGAGCGAACAGCGTGCCGCCGATGAGCACGTAGTGGAAGTGGGCCACCACGAAGTAACTGTTGTTGTACTGGAGGTCGGCCGGCGCAATCGCCAGCATCACCCCGCTCATGCCGCCTAGCACGAAGCAGAACAGGAACCCGATGGCCCACAGCATGGAGGTGGTAAATCGTATCTGTCCGCCCCACATAGTGGCCAGCCAGTTGAACACCTTCACGCCGGTCGGGATGGCGATCATCATGGATGTCAGTGCGAAGATGGAGTTCACGAAAGGCCCATACCCCAGGGTGAACATATGGTGCACCCACACCATGAAGGACAGGAACCCGATCGCCAGCGTGGCCAGCACCATGCTGGTGTATCCAAACAGTGGTTTTCGGGAGAAGA
>JBMFXK010000364.1:0-3319 GCA_049964315.1 Clostridia bacterium
GCCGGCCGGCGGCTCCCAACCCTGGGCCCGGAAGTGGCGCGTGAGCGTGCTGTAGGCCACGGCGCCCGGCGCCACCACCCCGGCGACCTCCAGCAAGCGGACCACCTGGCGGACACTGCGGTGCGGGTCCTCGGCCCGGAGTTGGAGCGCTTGCGCCAGGACGGCCGGGGTCAGCGCCCGCACCGAGCCGTGGTCCCGCCGCGGGACCGGCCGCAGCGCGTCCCACCCCCCGGCGCGATAGGCGGCGCCCCAGCGCTCGACGGTGCGGACATGCAACAGCCGCGCCCGGCCGGTGGGATCCGTCCACGGGCGCGCGACGAGGTCCCGGAGCAGGGCGCGCTGTTCCCCGTAGGTCAGCGTCCGGGTGACCAACGGGGCGATGACGGTATAGCGAAACTGGGCGACCGCGGTCGGATCGGGAGCGGACATCGGGTACACACCTCCGCCGGCCAGCCTACCAAGGCGGCCGGCACCGCGGATCCGTCATGATGTGTGAGCCGAGAGCCACCCGGCGACGGCACTGACCTGGAGCCAGCTGCCGGTGCTCGCGGTGCCGATCGCCCCCCGACCCCAGGCGCGCCAGAGTCGGCGCCACGTCGCCCACGCGTCGGGTCCGAGCGCCGCCCACACGGCGGCGGGCAGTCCGCCCGGGCGGGTGGCTACGGCTTGGAGCAGGCGGAGACCCAGGGACGCCAGCTCGGTGGTGGCCGTCGCCACCCAGCGCTGCAAGGTCCGCCGGGTGAGGGGAAAGCGCGCGAGACACCACGCTTCAATCCGCGCCCAGGGCCAGTCGCGGCAGACCCGCCACCCCCAGACCGCCCACAGGTTGGGACGGCTCACGCTCCGATGCGGCTGCAGATCCCACGGCAAGGCACTGTACGTCCGATGGCACTGCGCGCACCAGTACCGCTGCACGACGACCTCATGCGCGCCGGTCCGGTCCCAAACGGTACGGACATACCGGCCGTTGCGCGCCAGCGGCCTCCGATCTTGCGGGCAATACACCCGCGCCCAGGTTGCCGGCTTGCGCCAGGCCCACGGGCACACTACGATTGCCATGTTGTCGGGTACCGACCCGTGGATCTGTGGCCAACAGATCGTCCACGGGTCGGTCCTTGTCATCCCTCCTCCACGGGAAAACCCGGGGGCGCGGAGGCCTCCGGGCACTATACTGGCACTCATTGACGATACGCGTCCGCCTCTCTCTGGCGGAGAATCTGAGTCAGACTGATGTCACAAAGCTAGAGCCAAAACACACGGCGTATCGCTGGATCAACACCAGCCACTGGCAGGGCGCGTGGGTCTGGGTGGTCTCTGGCTACTGGGCGACCGGCTGGCACTGGGTGACCGTGCGTTACTGGGGCCCGGAGTACGGATGGATCTGGGGCTATCGAGGCCCCGGACAAATGTGTACGACCTGGTATGGTTCGCAGTGTTACTAGCCCGCGATCCGTTACACATGTCACGTTTCGAGGCCGCGTCGGCTTCGCCGGACGTGGCCTGGACGTGCTTCGCTCGTGCTACCCAGGGAGGTTGAGCGATGACCCCGTATCGTGCCGTGGATGGGAGCTACAGCCACACTTGCTAGCGCCCGACCATGTGGTGCGCTCTCCGGCGGTCTTGCTCTGAAAGTGGGGTCCCCGGGCACTCACGCACGCTGTCCACCGCCTGGATCTCGATCATTGCCCCGCCGGCCGCCTGACCGTCCAGCCGCTGCGGGCTGGACCGCGGCGACCCGCGGGGCGGTAGCCTCTTGCGAAGAACCCGTGCGGGTCAGTCCGAGCCACAGTGAACTGAGCGTTCTCCTCACTGAGCACATAAAAACCGTTTGGCAACGAGCAACAGCCCTTTCCGGCCGTCGCGATGCGCCTGCTGACGGAGCCGAGGACGTAGAATAGCCGGTAGGCGAATTGCGGGAGTGGGGCCATGAGTCGGTTGGTCTATCGCGCACATGCACTGCGACGTATGTTCGAGCGCCAGATTCCGCCGTCGGTCGTGGAGTCTGTCGCTCGCTCGGGCACGACTATCGAAACACACCCAGAGGACACGCCGTATCCCAGTCGGCTCGTGTTAGGGTGGGTGCAGGGCCGTCCTGTGCACGTGGTGCTGGCGGACAATCGAGACCGTGACGAACTGGTCGTCATCACCGTGTATCAGCCGGACCCGGCGCGGTGGGACGCGAGCTTTTCCAGGAGGCAGCCATGACGTGCGTGATTTGCAAAAGCGGGATCCCTGAGGCCGGCACGACCACGGTCACTCTGGAGCGTGGGACGACGCTCATCGTTTTTCGTCGCGTGCCCGCCACGATTTGCCCAAACTGTGGGGAGAGTTACTTGGACGCCGCTGTGGTCGACCAAGTCTACCAGGCGGCTGATGACGCCACGGCCGCTGGCGTCGAGATCGATGTGCGAGAGTTTCACCACGTTTCGGCGTAGGGTACATCATCCCAGGCGTTCGAGGAGTGACTCGGACGCTGAGCCGCCCCTGGCCCGCTTCTTTTCTAGCGGCTTTCTCAATCCGGGACAGAGCCCAAGCCGCCGCCCCCGGAACAATCTCCCGTAGCACGCCGCTGCTCATAGTGCAAGCAGACGTCGCACCACAGGCCGCCCCTGTTGAGATCGCCGTTATCATCGCGGCCGATGTCCGGCGAGACGACGCCGGTCCCCTCACGACATAGACACCGCCGGCTTCCTTTGCATGTTTGATGTTCCATCGCGCTGGCCCCCTTGGCTATGTTGTGGCGCTTGTGCCATTCGCCCAGCGGGGCTCATCGATCTGTGGGACGCGTTCTGGAGTGGGTGGATTGCCCCGACAGGGGGACGCGCATCACGTTCTCTCACAGCGAGTCGCACGCGCTCTGGCCCTCGTGGACGCTGACGCGCCCTGATGGTTTCCGACAAATCCATCGCCGAGTGACCCCTCCCCGTCAAGAAAGGTTCTGATGCCATGTCCTGGGATTGTTTTGCCCGGTTGACTCTGCCGACGAGGGCGCTTACGGTGCCGGATGTGGCGCGTGCGGTCGACGCGGGGGACTCACCGGTTGAACGGGCGACGGATCGGAGCGACGGCACCACGGTTCTCGAAGGGCGTCCCCATGGCGGGGAGTTCCTCGGCATTGAAGCCGTGCTCAAGGTCCGCGGCATTGCGTTTGACTGCTTTGCCGAAGACCCCGGCGACGGAAGTGTGGAAACCTGTATCCGCCGGGTGTTCCGGCCCAACGAAGGCGGGCCCGCGCACGAGGCCGAGGTGCCGGTGACTCGCGCGGATGTTCCGGTGCTGCCGCTCGACGTGTGGGACGCGCTCGCGGGCACTCCCGCAG
>JBMFXK010000365.1:0-3311 GCA_049964315.1 Clostridia bacterium
GTTGCAGCCCGACGCCCGGTAACGGGCTACGGCGCCGGTGCGCCCGGCGAGGGTCTGGCCGCACCTGGCCATTGCCTGGCGCGCGAGTTTAACCATCGAAGGCCGAGCAGCAACCACGCGGTCGGCAGAAGAGAGGGGATCTCATTGGCTGATCCTTTTCGGTACATGTCTCAGACCCAGTTGGAATACCGTCGGGGTCTCCGCCATGCCTATCTGGGCGAGGTGCCGACCCCGGTCGTGTACGGGGTTCAGGGCGCGCTCCGGGAGTTCTACGGGGCAGGCGACGGACCCCCGGTGGCCTCGACCCTGGATCACATTGTCGCGGCGGTCGGCGGGTGAATGTTTGGCACGTTGGCCGGCGCGCTGGCAGCGCGCCATGTCGAGTTCGACCGAAGCCGATTCACCGCGACCGTGGAGGGCGTGATCGAGGGAGAGGGTGCCACCATCCGCATCACCGCCATCACGATGCATTACCGCCTGGCGGTTCCGCGATCGCAGCACCCAGAAGCGGAACGAGCGTTGAAAGTGCATCCGGGGGGCTGTCCTGCCCACGAAAGTGTCAAAGATTCCATCCAGGTGACCTGGGAGGCGGAGATCGACGATCTATGAGTCAGCAAAAGTTCCGGCGCCGTTCGTGGCGCCCGCGGTTGGCTTTCGGGGTCGGATCTAGGTTGGCTAGAGAAGATTCGAAGACAGGTCCAAAGGGGGACGTGGGTACATGGGTGAATTACCGGCCATGTGGTCGGAGTGCTACAGAAGCTGGCTCCACTACGCTCGCACCGAGCTTGAGGCTCACGACTGGCAGTCGGCGTTTGCCAATTACCCCTTTTTGGAGCTGAGCGACGCGCCACTTAGGCCCTTGTATAAGGACCTGGCTAGGGCGCGCATTGCGTTGGTGGGGTCAGCAGGTCTGGTTCCGCCTGGTGAGGTGCCATTTCATGACGCAAATCCCGAGGGCGACACGTCGTTTCGCTGGGTAACCAGCACCGGACCGTTTTTATCGTGGTCGATTCACCACGGACATTACGATGCCGCAGCCGCGCGGCAGGACTACAACACGGTGTTCCCGCTTGACATCCTCCGCTCGCTGGCCGAGGCGGGCGAGATCGGAGCTCTCGCCCCGCGGCAGGTGAGCTTCATGGGCTACCAGCCTGATGCGGCCGCATGGCTCGCCACTTCGGTCCCGGCTATTGTCGAAGGACTGCAGGATGACGGCGTCGACGCGGTCCTCATGGTCCCCGTCTGACCGCTCTGTCACCAGTCCGTGGGACTGCTGGCGCGGGCTCTCGAAGAACACCAAATCGCGACGGTCGTGGTTGGCAATCTTCGCTCTATCCTAGAGCGGGTCAAGCCGCCCCGGTCCCTGGTTCGACGGGCGCCGCGCGGGCTGACCGTCGGAGATCCGGGGGACAGGGTCGCGCAAACCACTGTGGTGAAAGCGGCACTGCACATTCTAAGAACCGCGGATCACGGAGGCGTGATCGTGCAGTACGACGTAACGGGTCCGATACCGCCGAGGGCGCCCGGTTGATCGGCGCCCAGGCGACCACGTCACGGTTAGCAGTGTGTGAGGCGGGGCGTGGGATTGAGCCCGCGCCCGTGGCCCCCGTGGCGGGGTGTGCGGCGAGGCCCAGATGCTCAAACAGCCGCGCGTGTTCGCGCGTGCACTCCGGCGCCCCGTGGAGCGCTCTCGGCGGACGGACGGGGCAAGTCGACCACCAGCTTGCGGTCGGCGGGCGTCTCCAGCAGCACATCCAGGCCGCCGGCGAACTTCGAGGCCCGGGTCTCCCGATGGAGGAGCGACGCCAACAACAGGGCCAGAAGCAAGAAGCCGCATGGACTCGGATGTTGGAGTCCGTCTAATCAAACGGGGCGAGACGTTGACAATGCGGAGATCCTGCATCTGTCGGATGCCGTTCTCGAAGGCCTCCTGACCGCAATAAGCGGCAATAACCGCGGCGAGGTCCCAGTCGGTGTGGTCGGTAAACAGGAGCGTCTTGCCGAAATGGGCCTCCTGCTAGGTGCGGGTCCCGCTTCAGGCCACTGGATGGTCAGCGTGAGGGTCCCGACCTCGTCGTTCCTGCGTGTCCAACGCAGAAACGGTCCGGGTTCGCGCTCGCGGCTGACGCTCCACAGATAGGCGTTGGCGGGCGTCGGAGGCCGGCCGCGCGGTGGGGAGCCGTTCGCCAGTGGGCAGCGGCTCCTCGAGGATCCGGATCCCGGATTCTCTTGGGAGTTGCGGGGACCGGAAGCCCCGACCATGGGTCTCCCGGATCCCCGGATTGTACGTGACCACCACCCGCCCGGGTGCCCATAGACGGCGCGGTCTTTCGTATACACCCGCAGATTCGGCCATCGGCCGGGGTCCACCAGCGTCTACGCGGTCCTGATCAGCAGGTCTTGGGGTGGCCGGACACCAGCGCGCTCACGAGTGAGCACGTGCGGTCCCAGACCTGCGCAAGGTTGGCCTGGCTGACTTTTCCCTTGTCAAACACCACGGTGGTCCGGTCATCGGGGAGCGTCGCAAGTTGGGTATACCGCGTGTGGAGCCACGCCAGGCCGCATCCGAATGCCAGGGATCCGGTACATCGCCTGGGTAGGCGGTATGCAGGGGGGCCCCTCGACGGTCGACAGGCGGGGCAGATTCACCTGCCGGGGGTCATTCCGTTTCTGCTGGTGGTGGTGGCGTTGCGCTAACAGCCCGGGGGTCGGCGTCTCGCTGTCCGTGAAAAACTTCGTCGCGTCATACGCCATGGTGTGGACCCGGATGCCGAAGCAGCCCACGATGGCTTTCGCCACCGCGTCCTCGATGGCGGTCAGGACGTCGGCGTTCACCGCATCCATGGCGCGCCAGAAGGCTTGGCTGGTGAAGGTACTGGCGGGAATGGTCCAATGCTGCTTGAGCCACGTCTTCCCGTACCAGGGCCCGATCCGGGTCCTACTCTTGGGGGCGGGGACGCGATGCCGCGGGGCGAGGACTTGATCGTGTCCGACGGAAACCTCGTGGTCCCACGTCGGCACCACCCAGTCGATGATCCCGACGAGATCCAGGCGCACTACCAGGGTCCACAACGCCGTCAGGACGCCAAAGTCCGCGACGACGACCGGACGCCCGCCCTGCCACCGGGCCGCAATGTCCTCCGGCTCGCCCAAATAGAGCTGCCAGGTGATGCGGGACGGGCCGTTCACCCGCTTGGACTCGACGAGGTCGTAAGAACGTATGGCCTTTGTTCTTCTTCTTCATGAGGCGTTCTCTTAGGGTGGTGTCCCGCAAATGAATGATCAGGCAGCGCCATCAGGAGTACCTCCGG
>JBMFXK010000366.1:0-3305 GCA_049964315.1 Clostridia bacterium
CCGGAAAGGGCCCGCAGCAGGCTTGCGGGATCTTCCATGTCGGCAGCGATAAGTGTGCATCCGGGGGATTGAAGGCAGGGCGCGGCGACGCTTCCAGGGTTACGGGTGAGGCCGCGCACGGGAAGGCCGACGGCTCGAAGGACCCGTGAGACATGGCCGCCCTGGGTGATGGTCGCACCCAGGCGGCAATCGCTGCCGCAGTTTCCGGACCTGACCACCGTCCTTCCAGGATCCGGTGTACCATCATCTTACAGGGAGGACATCATGGACACACTGCCGTCTTTCTCGCTCACCGGCATCGACGGGCGTTCCTTTTCAGACAAGGACGTCACTGCCTCCGCCCCGGTGCTGCTCGTACTCCTGCGGGGCCTGGCCTGACCCTACTGCCGCCGCCATCTCGGGGAGATGGCACAGGAGTACGGGGCCTTGAGACGGGATGGGATCGAGGTGATGGCCATCGCACCGGACCGCGCTGATCGCCTGGCCCGGTACTGGGAGGAGCATCAACTACCGTTTCGGGTGGCGTCCGACCCCGACGGCCAGACGCTCCGGGCGCTCGGACAGCAGGTGAACTGGGCCCGAATGGGCCGGATGCCGGCCCTGCTGGCCGTTGCTGCTGATGGCACCGTGCTGGATGCCCACTACGGTTCCTCCATGCGTGACGTCGGGAATGTGGCTTCTGCGCGGGCGCTTGTCCGGACGGCGGAGAAGGGATGAGACGATGCCCATAAACGGCGTGCTGGGACCCATTGCCGATGACGAGCTGGGCATGACCTTGATGCACGAGCATGTGATGACCAGCTCAGCCGGCATCTGGCAGACATATCCGGAGGTCATGGGAGACGTGGCTGCAATCGAGCGTGTGGCGGTCGACACGCTGACGGCCGCGCGAGGGGCCGGCATCCGCACCATCGTCGACCTCACCACCATGGACCTCGGCCGCCAGATCCGGTTTGAGGAACGCGTCGCGCGAGAGGCCGGGATGCAGATCGTGGCGGCTACGGGGGTATGGCTCGACGTCCCCCGGGTGATGCGCTTCATGCAAGCGGACGCGATTGCCGCCCTGTTCATCCGCGAGCTGACCGACGGCATCGAGGACACCGGGATCCGGGCCGGCGTTATCAAGGTCGCGAGCGACATGGAGGGGGTCACGGATCCCGCCCGCACCATCCTGGTTGCCGCGGCCAGGGCCGCGGCCGTTGCCGGTGTGCCGATCATGACCCACAGCTACTCGCCGGGACGGGTGGGGGAGCAGCAGGCTGATGTGCTGGAGGCGGCGGGTGCCGATCCCTCCCGGGTGGTTATTGGCCACAGCAATGACACCACCGACCTTGACTACCTCACCGGTCTGCTGCGCCGGGGCTTCAACCTTGGCCTCGACCGCTTTCCCGGCCGCATCGGACCGGACGCCGCGGCGCGCACCGAGGTCATCCAGCGCCTGCTCGACGCCGGATTTGGCCGCCAGCTCATCCTGTCTCACGATCATGTCATCGCGAGCGCGTCCAGCGGAGACGACCGTGCGCGCCGGCAGGCCTACAATCCCGACGGATACTTGTACATCTCGCGGCATGTCGTGCCCCGGCTCCGGGCACCGGAGCCGGATACCGATCTGGCACGGCTCCTCCTGGTGGACAACCCGCGCCGCCTCTTTGGGGGCAGATGAGGACCGCTGCTACCGCTTGCGAAGACGGATACGCCGCACGGCGTGCTGGTCGCCTTTTTCCAGCACAAGGGTAGCCCGGTCGCGGGTCGGGAGAATGTTGGCGCGCAGGTTCGGACCGTTGATGTCGTTCCAGATCCCGACCGCCACCTCCCGCGCTTCGGTGTCCGTCAGGGCGGCGTAGCGGTGAAAGTAGGATTCCGGCTGGCGGAATGCGCTGTCCCGCAGCCGGAGGAAGCGTTCCGCATACCAGTGCAGGATCAGGTCCTCGTCGGCGTCCACGTAGATGGAGAAATCGAGGAAGTCTGACACGAACACCTGATCCGCAGTCCGTCCGTGATTGGTCTGCAGGATGTTCAGACCCTCGACGATGAGGATGTCGGGCGAGCGCACCACCTTGGCTTCACCGGGCTGAATGTCGTAGCGCAAGTGCGAGTACACCGGCGCCGCCACTTCCGGCTGGCCCGACTTCACCGCGGCCAGAAAGCCGATCAGGGCTCGCACGTCGTAGCTTTCCGGAAACCCTTTCCGGTTCATGATGCGGCGGTCTTCCAGCGTGCGGTTCGGGTAGAGAAATCCGTCGGTGGTGACCAGATCCACGTCGGGATGATTAAGCCAGTGCGACAGCAGCTCACGCAGGATGCGGGCGGTGGTGCTCTTGCCAACCGCTACGCTGCCGGCGATGCCGATGATGAAGGGCACCCGGTTCGAGTGATGGCCGAGAAAGGTGTCGGTGGCCTGGTACAGTCCCTGAGTGGCCGCCACGTACAGGTTCAAAAGCCGGGAGAGTGGCAGGTAGATGTCTACGACCTCGTCCAGGTCCAGCCGCTCGTTGAGCCCGCGCAGCGGAGCCAGATCCGCCTCGGACAGGGTGAGCGGGGTGTTGTCACGAAGCTCGGCCCACTCACGACGGGGGAACGTCAAGTACGGGGAATACGTGGTGTCTTTCACGCGTGGGCGGGACAAGCGATCGACCACCCCTTCTCCGGCGCGCGGCCGACAAAGTCCGACCGACAGGGCGCCGCGGCCGCGGTCCTCGACGGCTAACGACCGCGCACCGGCTCAGTATAGCAGGATTCTGAGCGCACGCTCCCACTTCCCTGACCTCTTACCATATTGCCTGTCAGGAGCGGAGGTTCTGGGATTACGGCCATTCGCGCGACGGCGGCTCGCCCAGGAGTTCCGGACCGAGCGTGGCCGTGGGATCGGGCCGTCAGTGCAGATCGCGGCGGCTCCAGCCAGCCTCCGCCAGGAACACGACGCCGACAATGTAGAGGACGGCGTAGACGGCGATATAAGGGCTCACCACGCTTCCAGCTCCCAGGGGCCCCAGCACGGTGAGCGGAACCGTGCTGCGGATGGAACCCATGGCCTCAAACAGCGCCCAGCGGTACACGGCATCGGTGGGGCAGACGAGATTCGCCACCCCACCCGCGATCAGCAGGGCGCCAGGGCTGGCCGACGCGAATACGGTCGTCGCGATGCGGGCCAGCTGGTCGATGCTGCCGGCCAGGAAGGCGAGAAAGTACAGCCCCAGCACCGCGATGCCGTTAGCCATCGGCGAGAGCCAGATCGATCCGAGAAGCGTGAGGGACGCGATGACGAGGCCGATGCTCGTGAAAAAACCCCAGGAGGCAAGGAGTTG
>JBMFXK010000367.1:0-3303 GCA_049964315.1 Clostridia bacterium
GGAGACGGACGACGACGCGGTCGGCTTCTATCGGGCGCTCGGCTTTCAGGCAGAGGTCCTGCCGTCTCGCTATGCGGGGGTGAGGCGCTACCGCTGCATCTGGACTTCCGGCGGCGCGCGCGTCGGGACCCGGCGATGCTGGACCCCGGCAATGCATGCTGGTCATCTGGGGAGGAAGCAGATTAAGACATTGGAAACCGCCCGGCTCACCTGGATCCCCTGGACGCTGGAAACCATGGACGCGTTTATCGAGGGCCGTCCGGAGGCAGCCGCGCGGGTCTGGAACGCCGCCGTGCCGCATGATTTCCCGAACGGTCCCTACCGCGAGAACCTGTCGTACTTCCGGCAGGTTCTCGCCTCCTCACGGGCCGGACTCGACGGCGTCATTATCGAACGCGAGCATCGGACCGTTATTGGCGGGATGGGCTTCAGAACGCCGTCGGCGTCGTTCGAAGCTCTGGGGCTCCTGCGGGCCAGTCCGGCGCTGGAGATCGGGTTCGGGATCCTTGCCAGCTACTGGAATCGGGGCTATGCGACCGAGATGGCCCGCGCGCTGACGTCTCAAGTTCTGGAGGCAGAAGCGGCGCAGGTGGTGGCGGAATCTGAGGAGGACAACGCCGCATCCATCCGGGTGCTGGAGAAGGCCGGCTTTCACCGGATCGGGCGCTCGGGAACCCTGCTCCTGTGGGACCACGGGGAGTCGGCCAGGGTGTGAGCCTCAGACGTCGGTGCAGCGCCGGAACGCCAAGGTGATGTTGGCGCCGCCGAAACCATTGGAATTGGACAGGGCGGCCGACACTTCGGCGGGCCTGGCTCGGTGGGGCACGTAGTCGAGGTCCAGGTCGGGCTCCGGCTCATCGTAGTTGATGGTGGGCGGGAGCACCTGATAAAACAGCGCGAGGGCGGTGTAGGCTGCCTCCGTGGCGCCGGCCGCGCCCAGCATGTGTCCCGTCATGGACTTCGTAGAGCTCACGGCCACAGTCTTGACGGCGGATCCGAACACAGTCTTGATGGCGGCCGTTTCACTGGCATCGCCAAGCACCGTCGAGGTGGCATGGGCATTGATGTACTGGACATCCTCCGGACGCAGACCTGCCGTCTCCAAAGCCCGGGCCATGGCCCGCGCCGCTCCCGTCCCCTCCGGGGTCGGTGCCGTCACGTGATAGGCATCCCCGGCCATGCCGACTCCTATAATCTCGGCATAGATTCGCGCGCTGCGGCGCCGTGCATGGTCCAGCTCCTCGAGGATGAGGGTGGCACCACCCTCGGCCAGGACGAAGCCGTCCCGGCCCGCATCAAACGGGCGCGAGGCCGCGGGGGGATTGTCGTTGCGCTTGGAGAGAGCGCCCGCGTTGTCGAACGACGCGATGGTGACCTCGGTCAGGACCGCCTCGCTGCCGCCCGTCACCATCACGTCGGCGTCCCCGCGCTGGATGGCGAAGTAGCTGTCAGCGATGGCATGGCCGGAGGTGGAGCACGCCGAGACGGTCGCGTAATTGGGGCCGCGAAGTCCCCATCGAATGGAGATAATGCCGGCCGCCATGTTGATGGGGGAGCCGACGCCGAGGAATGGGGAAACGCGGGAGGGACCCTTTTCGCGCAGCGTGTCCGAAGCGGTGAAAATCGTGGTGAGGCCGCCCATGCCGCTTCCGTAAATCACCCCGGTCCGATCGGCCAGCTCCTCGTTGCGCACGAGGTCGGAGTCGTTCCAGGCTTCATCGGTGGCCGCCATGGCGAAGTGCATGAAGCGGTCCAGGCGCCGAATTTCCTTCTGCTCCAGGACCGTGGCTGGATCAAACCCTCGCACCTCGCCAGCAATGCGCGATCCGATGCGGGAGGCATCAAACGCCGTAATGGGGCCAACCCCGGAGCGTCCGGCCAAGATGGCCTCCCAGTTGGCCTCCGTGGAAATGCCCAGCGGTGTGACCATACCAATGCCTGTGATGACGACGCGTCTCACACCGACTACTCCTCTCCCGACATCCGGGGCTTCAGGTAAGCCCGCAACATCTGCAGGGCGGCGGATCGCATGTCATGGAGATACACATCTGGGGTTCCCACGGACCAGTAAAGGGTGACGCCGTCGGCCAAAGAGACCAGAATGGCGGCGACGGCGGCCCCGTCTGCATCCTGTTGGAACTCGCCTGCTTCAATCCCCTGCCGCACGAGGCTCGCCAGGTACTCGACGAGGCCGCTGAACCGCCGCTGCAGTCCCTGACGGACGGTGCCGTCCTGGAGGGTCTCCCCCCACGCCACCAGCAGGAGACGGCCCGTGCTCGGATGTCGGACGCGCAGGGCACTCACGAAGATGTCCACGCACCGCGTGAGAGCCTCCCACGGACTCTCTCGATCCGACGTCAGGCGGCGGAGCAGTTCCGGACCGCGCGACAACCGCTCCTCCAATAGGGTCAGCATGATGTCGCCCTTGGTGGGAAAGTATCGGTAGAGCGCCCCCACACTGAGCCCGCTCCTGGTGGCAATGTCGTCTACGGTCGCAAGCTGATAGCCTTTGCCCAGGAAGACATCCTGGGCGGCGTCCAAAATGGCCTGGCGCCGCGACTCCCGATGACCTTCAGTGACTTTCGGCACCCGGGCCCCTCCAAAAATAAAAAGTGAGCGTTCACTCATTTTACCTCAGGGGGTGAGGGAGGCAAGTCGGCTGCGACTGCGCGCCGCCGGTCAAGCGGTCGCAGACGGCCCAGACCAGGGTTTGACACGCCATGCGGTGCCCCGTCCGCCCATCGGTCGACGGCGCACAACATGATGGCCTATCGGTTCCCGACCGCCGGCATCGCCCTGTGCTGCATGGCGGCGAATCAGCCCGCTGGTCGCGCCCGTGCGAGCAGGAACTCCAGCATCAGCGCGATGCCGTCCGGGGTGCGAGTCGAGTATGCCTCGACGCCTCGACCACCTCCTGCGTTGAGCGCCTGAGCAGTTCCCAGTCGCCGGAGGCAATCTGGCGCTCTCGCTCCGCAAGGATATGGCCCGCCGTCGCCATCAAAAACGCCGTGGCTTCTGGGGGACCGTCGAACGCCAAGAAAAGCCTGCCGATTTCAAACCCCTCCAGCTTAACCCGGCGTCGGCCAGGAGACGGCTCAGTTCCTGCGGATCGCCCCAGCGAATGGGTGAGTCCGCCGCTGCCGGAGGCGGGGGAAGAAACCTGGCGATGGCCTGGCCGAAGGCGGGCATGAAGCTCTTCGGCGTCCAGGCGGATACGACGACGCTCCCGTTCGGAGAGCATACGCGGGCTAGTAGAGTCATTCCGAAGTCTAGGCATTGTGGGGATTCTTCGGTATCCTGGGG
>JBMFXK010000368.1:0-3301 GCA_049964315.1 Clostridia bacterium
GCCGTGCGAGAAGCGAGTGGGCTGACGGACCGCATCCCGCTGCCCGCCGCCCGGCCGCGGAACCAGTCCGCCGGGGCATCTGAGGGCAGAGCGGCGCCTGAGACCGACGGCCCCGGCTCGCGTCGTCTCGGCTCGCCCAAGCGCACTCCACCACGGGAGGAACGTTGACCGTCAATCGGGGCCTTTCGTGACGGCGAGCGCTTTCGGTCTATACTGGCGATATCATTCCCGGAGTAGCAGGAGTGGGCTCCGGCGCAGCGCGACGCCAGTCCACATGGTGCGATCGGTTGGGCGGTGCATCGCAGGGGCACCCGATAGGGTTTGGCGCCGCCCTTGGATCCGTTCTGACAGGGGTTGTGGAAGCCGGCCGGGAGCCAAATCGGCGGATAACGGGTGCGCCGCCACGAATGGGTCGTAGACAGAGGGATTCCTGGGGCTGGCCGTAGTCGCGGCCGGTCGGTTGAGGGTTTTCCCCATGACGTGCTGGTCGGAGAAAGCGCGAAGCGATGGCATGCCACTTTCTCGGTCCTGAGGGTGTCCCAGGAAGGCGGGGGAAACGGACGCGCGGTCGCGGTACGTGGGGACGGCGCCCGCAGGTGGGTGTCGATCTCCTGTTGTGCGGTACGGCGACGCCCCCACGGTGCCTGCGCCCGGGTGGCGGAAGAGCCCAAGGGAAACGGCCGTCCCCTTCCGAGGGGCACTAAGGAGATGCCGTCATGCCGGTGGAGTTTTTGACCCCGGAATATCAAGCTCGATACGGACAGTTCGCGGGTCCTGTGAGCGCGCAGCAATTAGCGCGGTCTTTTGAGCTGAGCGAGACCGATGCAATCCAGGTAGGCCGCTATCGCGGTGCGCACAATCGCTTAGGGTTTGCCGTGCAGTTGGGCACGGTGCGGTTTCTGGGGACTTTCATCACCGACCTCACCACAGTTCCGGAGAACGTGGTGGATTATGTCGCCCGGCAAATCGGCGTGGACAGTCGTGTCTTCCAGCGATATGTGCACGCCGATCGTCGCTGGGCTCATGCCTTGGATATCCGTCACACCTACGGCTTTCGTCCGTTCTCGGACCCGCAGAGTCAGTGGCGGTTCGTACGGTGGCTCTACACTTATATCTGGCTCCATCCGGATGGATCCCGCTCGATCTTTCAGGAAGCCACCGCTTATCTGATCGACCATAAAATCCTGCTGCCGGGGGTGACGACGCTCGCGGCTCGGGTCGTCCAGGTGCGGGATCGGGCTCAAAGCCATCTCTGGGCGCGGTTGGCCGCCCTGCCCACGCATGGTCAGCGGGTCGCTTTAGAGGACCTGCTCCTCACGCATCCCACCTGGGCTCCGGTCGGGTTGGAGCAGCTACGCCATCCCGTCACCCGGGTCACCGCCCGAGGCCTTATCGATGCCTGTGCTCGGGTCGACCGACTTCGCGCCTTGGGGTCTTCCGCCTGGAATGTTTCGACCCTGCCTCCCCGACGTCTCCGGGCCCTCGCCGGATACGCGGAAACCTCCCGCCCACAAGCTCTCGCCCAGCTCATCGAGAGAAGGCGCCAGGCGACGCTGGTGGCGTTTGCGGTCGTGTTTACCACCAGCGCCCAAGACGACCTCGTCATCCTGTTTCTGCAGTGGCTGCGCGATCGGGCGGCCCGCGCGGAGCGGCGCAGCGAGTGGCTTCACGCGCACCGGAGGGAGGCCCTCGATCGGGCCTCCCTCCGTTTGCGCGAGGTGAGCGCGGTGCTGCTGGACCCGACGACCCCCGATGGCGCTGTCCGGGCACGGGTTTTCTCCAAAACCTCCAAAACGGCGCTCAGGTCGGCGATGCGGCAGACGGAGACCGCCACCGCCGCCCCGTTTGATAGGTCCGTGGACCGGATTCGGGACTTTGCCACGGTGGGGCGGGTGCTGCCACGGCTCTTCCAGGTGCTGTCCTTCCAAGCGACACCCGCCGGGCAATCGACGCTCGACGCCTGGCGGTTTGTCGGCGAGCACGGCCGTCCCACCGACAAAGCATGGACCCGTGCTCCCACTGGAGGCCTGACCACCCCATGGCGCGCGGTGGTGATGAACAGTCGCGGCGAGGTTCGTCCTCCCCAGTACACCTCTTGGATGTTGGAACGACTGCGAGACGGGATCCGCGACCATGATATTTATCTGCACGGCAGTGAGCGCTTCGGGGACCCGCGCGCCCAGCTGCTGACGGGACGGGCGTGGAGCCGTGCGCGCCCTCAGCTCCTGCGCAGCTCACGCTTGGGGTCGACGGCGGACTCCGTACTCGGTCCGCTGGCCGGCGCATTAGATCGAGCGTACCGCGAGACGGCCGCGCACTGGCCCGACAACCCGGCCGTGCGCATGCGGCCATCCCCAGGTGGATCGCGGCTCGTGTTCCATCCTCGGGATCGGGTGACGGAGCCCGTATCGCGCAGAGAGCTCGGGCGCCGGGTCGGCCAGCTGCTGCCGCGGCCGATGCTGCCGGACTTACTGCTGGAGGTGAACCGGTGGACGGGATTCGCGGACGCATTTACCCCGGTGGGCGACACGACCTCGCGCGTGACAGACCTGACCGTCAGCGTGTGCGCCGTGTTGCTCGCCCAGGCCTGCAATATCGGGCTCGCCGCCGTGGTGGACCCGGCGCGTCCCGCCCTCGCGCAGGACCGCTTGTACGGGATCCGGCAGAATTTCTTCCGGGCGGACACGTTGGCCGCCGCCAATGGCGTCTTGGTGAAGTACCAGGGGGATCTCCCGCTCGCCCATCTCTGGGGAGATGGGGACGTGGTCTCCACGGATGGGCTGCGGGTGGCCGCATCGGGGTCCACGATTCTGCGCGGGGCTGCTCAGGACGACCTGGCTGCCACCCGGCGCGACGTCAGCTACTACACCCTTCGCAACGATCAGTTCATGGGCCTCAACGCCGTCGTCATGCCGGGTACCATCCGTGATGCCGTGCACCTCCTGGAAGGACTGCTGGGTTCAGAAACCGCTGTCGGGATCCGGGAAGTCATGACGGACTTTACGGGCCGCACGGACATCATCTTCGGACTGTTCGGACTGTTGGGTTATCAGTTCAGCCCACGGTTGAGGGATGTGGGACAGGCGCCCCTTTATCGAATGGACAACGACGCGCACTACGGTCCGCTGGACGACCTGCCCCGACATCTGATCCGGAGGGAGCTCATCATCCGTCACTGGGAGGACATGCTGCGGGTCGCCGGATCGCTGAGGTTGGGGACGGTCAATGCGACGTCACTGATTCGTACACTTCAGCACGGGCGTCGGCCGATTGCCCTGGGCCAAGCCATAGGAGAGTTGGG
>JBMFXK010000369.1:0-3292 GCA_049964315.1 Clostridia bacterium
GGTGTATCCAAACAGTGGTTTTCGGGAGAAGACCGGCACCACCTCGGAGATGATGCCGAACGCAGGCAGGATGAGGATATAGACCTCCGGGTGTCCGAAGATCCAGAACATATTCGCCCACAGAAGCGGGTTGCCCCCGGCCGTGACACTGAAGAACTGGGCGCCGAACAGCCGCTCGAAGGTCTGGAGGAACAGGGTCACCGTGAGCGGCGGGAAGGCAAACAGGATCAGCACCATGGTGACGAGCGTGGTCCAGCAGAACATCGGCAGCCGCATGAAGCGCATGCCGGGCGCCCGGAAGTTCACCAGCGTCACCAGGAAGTTGATCCCGGTCATGAGCGTCCCGATGCCGGCAATCTGCAGCCCGATGTCGTAGAAGTCCACGCCCAGGCCGGGGCTGTACGGCAGGTTCGAGATGGGCACGTAATTGAACCAGCCGGCGTTGGGCGTCCCGCCCAGGAACCAACTGGTGTTCAGGAACAGCCCGCCGGCCAGAAAAAGCCAGAACGAGAGGGCGTTCAACCGCGGGTAGGCCACGTCGCGCGCCCCGATCTGGAGCGGCACCACCGCATTCACGAACCCGATCAGCATCGGCATGACGGCCAGGAAGATCATGGTCGTACCGTGCATGGTGAACAGTTCGTTGAATGTCGCCGCCGACACCACGTGTCCGTTCGGATGGGCCAGCTGCAGCCGGATGATGAAGGCCTCGATGCCACCCAGCAGGAAGAACAAGAGCCCGGACATCAGATAGAGCTGGGCAATCCGTTTGTGGTCGACCACCGAGAGCCACGAGAGCAGCTTGTTCTCGTGGTACGCGTCGCCCCGCGGCATCACGTGAGGGATACGTTCAGTCGTCGCAGCCATGAGGCTTCCTCCCGTGGGAATCGTGCGTGGCCAGGGCCGCCGCGCGCATCACTTGAGACTTTCCAGGAAGGCGACGAGCGCCTTCACCTGCCCCGGTTTCAGGTAGCTGAAGTTGTACATCAGGGCGCCCGGCTTCATCGCCGGGGCATCGTGCACCCAGTTATAAAGGTTCTGCGGCGTATTGGGGAACGTGTTGCCGGCAATCATCAGTCGCCCGGTCAGGTCGGTCAGGTTGGGGCCGACGGTGCCGACGAAGGAGGTTCCCCCGACGGTGTGGCACGTGCTGCAGCCCACCGTTCCAAACAGCTTCTCGCCCTCTTTGGCGAGCGGCGTGGTGGGCGTGCTGTCAGGGTGCGCCATGGTGGCCACCCACTGGTTGAACTTGGCCGGGGTCTGGGCGTCCACGATGAGGCGCATATCGGCGTGCCCGGTTCCGCAGAACTCGGCGCACTGCCCGTAGTAGAGACCGGGCTTGCTGGCCTCGAACCATATGTAGTTGATCTTGCCGGGTACGAGGTCGGTTTTGCCTGCCAGCCGCGGCACCCAGAAGGAGTGCAGGACGTCAGCGGACGTGAGACCCAGCACGACTTTCTCCCCGACCGGCACGTGCAGTTCATTGGCCGTCACGAGGCCGAGACTGGGATAGGTGAACGCCCACCAGAACTGGTGGCCGGTCACCGTGACCTGAAGCGTGTGCGGGGTCAGCGGCGAGCCGGTGTCGGCGAAAGACTGCTTGACCGTCCCGACCGCCAGCAGCGCAAGCAGCAGGGCCGGCACAATCGTCCACAGAAACTCCAGGCGATTGTCGCCATGCACCTGCGGTGGCAGTTCCTTCTGGTCCGGCCGCGCCCGGAACCGGATCAGGGCGACGACCAGCACGGCACACACCACGATGAAAATCTCGATCATGATCCAGAAGCTGGATTCAATAAGTCCGAGTTGGCCCTGGGCTACGGGTCCGGCCGGATCCAAGACCGATTGGCGTCCCTGGAGAAATCCGCAGCCGCTCAACGCCAGCATGACTACGACCGCGACCGGAGCCCACCTGGCCATTCGCTTCCAGCGCTTGCGACCCAAATCGCTCGCCCCCGATTGTCCGCCATATGATGGCTAGCGTTGCTGATCGAGCGTCCGAGAGACCAAGGGGAATCCTCGTGCGGTGGATCCGGGGGCAGGGGCTCAGCCCCTCACGGCTCGAAATGTGCGCTCGCCCCGAGGGTCCGCAAGCGCGGCCCATACCGGCAACACCGCCGTCTCCGGCGACATTAGCATCCTACCGTGAGCCGATCTGCATGGTCAAGTTGACGGGAGAGGTCGGAATCGGCAGACAGCCCTGCGGCACCCCCCTTCGGCCTAGATTGGCATGATTGCCCTGGGCCTATCCGGGATGGGCGCCGCCGGCGCGCGTGGCGCGCACGCCATGCTGCAGGAAGGCCCGGCGAGACGCCTCCACCAAGAGTCCGGCTCCGGCCAGATATCGCTTGAGGTCGGCCGGGAGGAGGTAATGGGGGTCAGGCCAGTACTCCACCAGGACCGCCCGACCCTGGGGAGCCAGCACGCGCCGCACCTCGCCAAGCACCTCGCTGCGGTGGTCGGGCGCTATCTCACCCAGCATGGCCACCATGACCACGACATCCACACTTCCCGAATCCCACGGGAGCTGGCCCGCGTCTCCCTCGACCACCGAATGCCGGGCGGGACCGTTGGAGAGCCGCCGGCGGGTGGCGGCCACCGCCATCGGACTCTGATCGAGTGCCAGCACCTCCCCGTCAGGCCCGGTGGCCCGGGACAGCGCCTCGCTGATGAACCCGATCCCGGACCCGATCTCCGCCACCCTGTCGCCGGCCCGCACCGCCCCCAGGCTCAGTACCAGTCCCGGCCCAAACACGAGGCGGCGAAGCGGGTTGTCGAGAAAGACGCCCTCCAGCCAGTACGGCATCGGACGGGGGTGATGCTGCCCCTGCCAGCGCACCGCGAAAAACCCGAGCACCAGCACCGCGATGACGCCAATCACTATCAGCATGAATTCCGTCCTCTTCACCGGTTTCACGGGTTTCACGGGTCCTCTTCCGGGCTCGCACGCTGCCGCTCAGTTCACATGCACGGGCACCCACGCGCCGCGACGGAGCGGTACGAGAAAGGAGGGCCGCCGGGCGGCCCTCCTGGGGACTGGGGCTCTAGCGTGCGACCTGACTCCACGCTTCGGCCGTCTGGTGGGTCCGGCGCCAGTTGACGCCGGGCCGGATAGCGGCCAGGTTCACGCGGTCGCGGTGCTGCTCGACCACCCGGAACACATTTTCAATCAGCGTGTCCGACAGCATATGCGGCTTCAGCCCCAGCTCCAAGAGGTGCGTGTGCTGCGCGTGGTAGTAGTGCTCCACCGCCTCCGTGCGCGGGTTGTCGAGATACTCGATCCGCGTGCCCG
>JBMFXK010000370.1:0-3282 GCA_049964315.1 Clostridia bacterium
GGCCCGCACCCTGGGCGGGGTGGTGGCCGCTACCGGGCCGGTCGACGTGGTCAGTGACGGAAGGCGCGTGGCCCACATCGCCAATGGCGATCCCTGGCTCGCCCGCGTGACCGGCACCGGCTGCAGCCTGAGCGCTCTCGTAGGCGCATTCGTGGCGGTCACCGATAAGCAGCAACGGCGGAATCAGGCGCTCGACGCGGTCGTGGCCGCCCTGGTCACGTTTGAAGTGGCGGCCGAAAAGGCGCGGGCGGCATCTCTGGGACCCGGCACGTTCCACGCCGCGTTGATGGACGCCCTGTTTACGATGACGCCGGACGAGGTGGACGCGCGTGCCCAGGTCACCTGGCGCTGAAACCGCCGGGTCAGCTCTCCGGTTTGGGCAGTTGGGGGCCGAGGCGATGATACCGGCCGCCGTGGTACAGCAGCGGGCGGTCTTCCTCGATAACTCGGGCGGCCACCGGACTGCCCACCACGAGGATGTGATCGCCGTAGCGGTGCCGGTCCACGAGGCGGCATTCGAAGTGAGCCGACGCGTCCCGCACCAACGGCACCGGCAGCACAGCGCCCGGCTGGAGCCATTCCGGGAGCCGTGAGCGCTTGGGATCCTCCCGGCCGCTGTAGCTTCCCAGCACGTGAGAGACACCGCCCTGCCGCTCGGTCAGCAGCGACAGGCCAAAGGCCGTCGCGTCGCGGATGAGTTCCCAGGTATAGCGCGTGTCCCCAACGTAAACACCGATGAGCCGGGGTTCAATGGAAATCGGGGTGGTCCACTCCGCCGCCATGGCGTTCGTCGTGCCGTCTTTGGTCACCGCCACCACGCCCACCGTGTTGACAAAGCGGCGAAATGCCCGGACATCCAGCAGGTGCCCGGGACTGGTGTCCCCGGTCAGCGGACGATGACCGCAAACAACGGGTCGCCTTCGGTGATGGCCAGCGACGTGGCCCGAAACAGGACCCGCCCGCTGGCCGGAACAGGGAGTTCTGCCAGAACCTCGCCCCATTCATTCTGGATGCGGGCGCCCACCTGCCCTTCGACCACGTCCTCGCCTACCTCGACGACCGGGTATTGCAGGCCCCGCATGGGTGCGCGCACCCACAGGTTCTGGGTGTAGACCACGGGGGACGCGGGTGGGACGCTCGCGGGAGCACCCGCCGCAGAGATTCCCAGCAGCGCGAGTACGCGCGCCAACCCGTCGAGGTGGCGGGCAACCGATCGCTCGTCCAGCTGGCCGACCTGACCCGACTCGGCCAGGATGGCGGCTATACCGTGAGCTGTGGCGGTGGCATAGCTGCCACCCTGAATCGAGGCCGACTCGACCAGGGTCTCAATCCCGTAGGCATGTGCCATGGCCTGGGAACGCGCGGCCACCGCCGGATCGCCCAGGGGCGAGTAGATGACAAACGGGACCAGCGCCTCATGAATATCGCCGCCGTGCAGGTCCACCCAGGCGTCGTGACTGCGTGCCATGTTAAACACCGCGTACGCCATCCGCTCTGTCGGCGTGCCATCGGCGCGGCCCGGAAATTCCCGGTTCAGGTTTTTCCCGTCGAGCGGCACCACGTACTGGGTCTTGCCGTAGAACGCGGGCGGGTTGGTCAGGTGAATGACCGTCACCGTTCCCCGGATCTCCTCGGGCCGCAGCGAGGCTGCGAAGCGGATCGCGGCCTCGATGCCGGGATACTCCCCCCCATGCACGCCGCCGGTCACCAACAGCCGGGGTCCCGGCTCGAAACCCTCCACCTGCGTGTATGGAATCTGCACGTCGGTACCGGGCACCTCAATGTATCCCCGCGTCTTCGCGCTCATGCCGCCTCCTATCATAGCCGCCCCTGGGTCGTCACCGCCATCACTGCGAGGCCCGTGCCAAAGGCGCCGAACATACTGAGCAGCGCCGCCAGATTGAAGCCGGTAAACACGACGTTGATGAGCAGCAGGATCAGCACCCACTGCATCGAGGGCCCGCTTCCCTGACTGCGGGCCAGGTAGAAGGCGTAGGCGCCCGCCAGGCCGAAGGCTGCCACCGAGCCCCCGAGGCCGAAGCCTGCCACCGCTCCCGACAGGAGCTCCCCCACGATGCCCGACGCAAAGAACACGAGCAGGTACTGCCAGCGCGTCATCATCGATTCCAGCTGGGATCCCAAGAGCCATACGAACAGCCCGGCAAACACTAAGGACAAGAGACTTCCCGGATTGACGGCCGACACCAGGATGAGCAGAAGGCGGCCGCCCGGGAGCGCGGTCAGGTAGAAGCCCCAGCCGGGGACGACCTGGCCGATCAGGGTGGTCAGGACCATGAGACCAATCAGCACGATGGTGACGGGAGCGGAGGAGAAGGTGCCTCCCCCCCGGTACGGGCGATTGTAGCGCTGATTGAGCCGCCTTTGCTGGCGCCAGTAATTCCGGGTATCACGATCCATGCCGCACCCCCGCCATCCAGTGTACGCCGCGTGCCAGACCGATCCCTTCCGCGCCCGACACCACGGTTCCCATACGCGAGGCCCCGGTGTACGGTGGCTGTGGACAGGCTGAAAAAAATGGAAACCGATGCAGCAGCGACGACGCAAGCCACCCCGAGAAGAAATGAGGGAGCACGATGGCCATTCCCGGCGCAGTCACCGATCCCGCCCGTATTCGCGGTGAAGACATCAGCTACCTGAGTGGGGGTACCAGCATCCGGGCCTACCTGGCCCGCCCCACCGAAGGGGGTCGCCATCCCGGCATCCTCGTCATCCATGAGGCGTTCGGGCTTAACGACCACATCCGCGACATCGCCAACCGATTTGCCCAGCGGGGATACATCGCTCTCGCGCCCGACCTGTACACGCGCCACGGAGCACCCGATCCGCAGGTGCCCAATTCCATCATGGCCACGATGTTTGGACTGTCGGACCCGGAAGCGGTCCAGGATATGGAGGCGGGCGCCGCCCGGATCCGCTCCGAAGCTGGCTCCAACGGCCGCGTGGGTGTCATGGGGTTCTGCTCAGGCGGCCGCCATACGCTCCTCCTGGCGTTCTCCAGTCCGGTCGTGGACGCGGCCGTCTCTTGCTGGGGCGGGTTCATCCGGCGCGCCACCCCGGACGAGGTCACCACAGCCTCCCGCCCCACCCCCATCATCGACCTGGCGCCAGACCTCCACTGCCCGCTCCTTGTCGCCATCGGCCGTGAGGACCAGAATCCGTCTCCCGAAGATGCCGCGGAGCTGAAGCGGAGCCTGGAGGGTGTTCACCTCACCTTTCGCACATAAAATTTGGCAACGGACCCAATTACCCCAATAGATAGTC
>JBMFXK010000371.1:0-3279 GCA_049964315.1 Clostridia bacterium
GGGAGACGCCTTCGGGAGTCGGCGACGCAAATCCTTTGCACTCGTATCAACTATTACCACGTGGGCCCTAAGCGTTACCATAGTAATCGCTCTGATCGGACCACCGACCAAGCCCATCGGCCACCCCGATCACCCTGACTGCCCTGATCACCCTGACCACCCTGACCACCCTGACCATCCAATGGAGGCATTTAGAATGAACGACCCCGTCAAGATCGGAGACCCCGTCCCGCGGCGCGAGGACCGGCGGCTGCTCACCGGCCGCGGCCGTTACGTAGGCGACATTGCGGCCCCGGATTCGCTCCACCTTGCCTTTGCCCGCAGCCCTCACGCCCATGCCCGCATTACCGGCGTCGATCTCGACGCCGCCCGGCGTGCTTCCGGTGTGGTCGCGGTGTGGGACGCGGCCGAGCTTTCCATGCCGGATCTGCCCGCGTTCACCATGGGAGACCGCTTTCGCGCCACCCCCCAGCCCGCCTTGGCCGATGGCCGCGTGCTGTTCGTGGGCCAGCCGGTGGTGGCCGTCCTGGCCGTCGATCGCTACCGGGCTGAGGACGCCTGCGATTTGGTCGATATTTCGTACGAGCCGCTTCCGCCGGTGCTGGATCCGCGCTTTCCCGATGCCGGTCCACGCCTGCACGGCGGCTCCACCAACGTCGTGGGTGAGAACACGCTGCGACAGGGCGAAGGACGATCGGCGCTCCGGGGTGCCGTCCATGTGGTGTCGGTGAGCCTTCGCCTTGGGCGGGTGGTGGGAAATCCGATGGAGCCGCGGGCCGTCCTGGTGTCGTACGACGAAAGCTCAGGCCGCCTGGAGGTCCAGGCCGCCACCCAGGGTGTGTTTGGCCTGCGCCGCTCGATCGCCCAGTGGCTCGGTCTGGAAGAGCGGCAGGTGTATGTGTCGGCGCCGGATATCGGTGGAGGTTTCGGCCTGAAGAACCGCCTCTATCCGGAAGACGCAGTGGCGAGTGCGATGGCGCTGCGCCTGCGTCTGCCCGTGCGGTGGACCGGCGACCGCCAGGAGGAGTTTCTCGCCACCAACCAGGAGCGCGACCAGTATCACGAAGCCCAGATGGGTGTGGACGGCGATGGACGCATCGTGGCGGTGGTGGATGATTACATACAGGACGGCGGAGCCTTCTGCGCTGCCGCCGCCATCCCCTTTGGCACCACGGCCATCTCCATTCCCGGGGCCTACCGGATCCCCCACCTCGACGTGCACGGAACACTGGTGGCCACCAACAAAGTGCCGGTGGGACCTTATCGGGGCGCCGGCCGACCTCAGGGCAACTTCGTGATGGAGCGCCTCCTGGATGCCGCCGCCGACGCTCTCAATATCGACCGCATCGAGATCCGCCGCCGCAATCTCATTACCCCTGAAGACCTCCCCTACGAGACCGCCAGTCACATCCGCTACGACCACGGAAACTTCCCGGCCATGCTGCGGCGGGCCGAGGAGGCCATCGACCACCTCCGCTTTCGCGAGCGCCAGCAGGCTGCGCGTGCTGCGGGCCGGCGCATCGGCCTCGGCGTGGTGGACTATGTCGAGCTGTCGGCCGGCGGGGGGTTCGAGGATGCGGTCTACCGGCTGCTGCCCGGCGGCATCGTGGAGGTGTCGTCCGGATCTTCTTCGCAGGGACAGGGGCACGAGACCGCGTTTGCCCAGGTGGTGTCGGAGCGTCTCGGGCTCCCTCTCGAACAGATTGTCATCCGGGAGGCGGACACGGATCGGGTCACGCGCGGGGTGGGGACATTCGGAAGCCGCAGCATGACCATCTCCGGGAACGCGCTCGCCGATGGGGCGGAGAAGTTCAAGACCGCCCTGCTGGAGGAAGCCGCACGCAGGCTGGAAGCCTCAATCGAGGATCTGACGTACGATTCTGGAACCGTGTCCGTGCAGGGCGTCCCGGTCCGGAGCGTCACGCTGCGCGAGCTTGCCGAGGAACATCGCATTGAGGTCACCGGTTCGTTCACGGCCTCCGGACAGGAATACGCGTTCGGTGTTCATGCAGTGACGGTTGAGGTGGATCCCGAGACCGGCCTCGTCAAGCTGCTGGACTATCTGATCTGCCATGATGCTGGCCGCACGGTGAATCCCCTCCTGGCAGACGGCCAGACGATCGGCGGCACGGTACAGGGCCTCGGGACCGTCATGTACGAGGAGCTCGGCATCGATGCCGCAGGCCAGCCGGAAAACGCGAGTCTGATGGATTACCTCATGCCGAGCGCGGCCGACATGCCGGTCTTCACCATCATTCCGCAGGATTACCGCAGTACCGGAAACCCTGAAGGGTTCAAGGGGCTGGCCGAGGGTGGGACCATCCCGCCGATGGCGGCCGTACTGTCAGCCGTGGAAGATGCCCTGGGACCGGAAGCGATCCACCTTCGGACCCTCCCCCTGAAGCCAGACGCCCTGCTCCAGGCGATGGGCTAGGCCGCCCGCTGGACGATGACGCGCCTGACCCGACCGGCCCCAGCGCTCCACGCGGCGCTGGGGCCAGTCTTCGCATACGACCATCTGTGAGCGCCGCCCGGCGACCGCTCGCCGCGTCCCGCCACGATATGCCCCGGACCGCTTGCCCCACGGTCTCGATCCGCCGCTCGTCCGCCGTGGCATCACCCGAGCGTGCCCAGACCACCAACGGGCCCGGCGGACAAAGGTGCAAACGCGTGCCGCGGGATGTCCGAACACGTCGGGACTGAGCCGAAGGCGACGGCCGGCCGAAACCGGGCTCCGATCCATGCCAACCGGCGAGGAGCACAATTCCTGGTCCGTCATAGGGCGCGAACGAGTCACCAGTGCTCCCGGCCTGCGCCAGTCTGCGAGCCCGTGGGATCCCGGGGAGTCGCTCGTCATTGGGACGGCTGAATCGACATCAGCAGGTCCTGCAGCTGCTCCACCGTAATGGGCTTAAGGAGATGGTGAGCGAACCCGGCTTTGGCTGCGCGCTCCATGTCGGCTTTTGAGCCCCACCCTGTCAGCGCGATGAGAGGCACCGTCCGTCCCTCCGCACTTTGCCGGATCAGGTGTGCCACTTGATACCCATCGAGAGGGGCCATGCCGAGGTCGAGAATTGCCACGGTCGGCTTGAAGGACTCCATCAGCTCGAGAACCTGGCGCCCGTCAGCTGCCGCCGCCACGTCCATTCCCATCTGGCGAACGGCGGTCGCAAGCACATCGAGCAGGTCGTGGTTGTCGTCCACGATGAGGACGCGCTGTGCGGATTGGGCGCGAGGCGTGGGAAGAGCGGCCACGTCGTCCCCTGGTGCAGCATGCAC
>JBMFXK010000372.1:0-3257 GCA_049964315.1 Clostridia bacterium
GTGCCGCCCATCCCCGGTCTGTACGACGTCGGCTTCATCACCAGCGAGACCTTCTTTCAGATGGAGAGTATCCCTGGAAGGCTGATCTTCGTCGGCGGTGGTCCGATCTCGCTCGAGCTGGCCCAGGGGATGCGGCGCTTGGCCGCAGAGGTCACGGTCCTGGAGGTGGCTGATCAGATCGCGGTCCGAGAGGAGCCGGAGTTGGTGGCCACCCTGGTGTCGCTGCTCCGCCGGGACGGGGTCGTGATCGAGACCGGGGTGCAGATCGAAGGCGTCACATCCGACGACGGGGGCAAGACCGTCATCGGGACGGTCGCTGGGCAAAGGCGAAGCTGGAGCGGGGACGAGATTTTCCTTGGCACCGGGCGCCGGCCGAATGTAGACGACCTGGGACTCGAGGCAGTGGGCGTCGAGGTGGGCCGGGCGGGGATCGTGGTGGACCGCAGCCTGCGCACCGCGGTGAGGAGCATCTATGCCTGCGGTGATGTCACCGGGCGCTATCTGTTCACCCATTCCGCGGGCTACGAGGCGGTGCAGGCCCTGCGGGGCATGTTCTTCCCTGGCCGGGGAAGAGCCCCGGCGTTGGTGCCATGGTGCACCTTCACCGACCCCCAGCTGGCGCACGCCGGACTCACCGTGGCCGAGGCCCAGGCGACCCAGCGCAAGGTTGAGGTGTGGCGCTCTCAGCTGATCCACTCAGACCGGGCCAGGGCCGACTCTGCCACCGCTGGCGAGGTGATGCTGATCACCGCGGGAAGGCGGCTGGTGGGTGCTCACATCCTCGCCCCCAGTGCCGGTGAGATGATCCATGAACTTGCCCTGGCGATCTCACAGCGGCTCAAGATAGATGCCGTCTACAACTTGGTCCACATCTACCCAACCTACTCGACCTCGGTGGGTAAGGCGGCTGCCGAGGCCGGGCTGCAGCAGGCGCACCGCCTTCGCTGGCTGGTTCGGCGCTAGCGCGATGGCGCACATCTGGTACTGCGTTCGCCTTGATCAGGCTGATGGGCTTAGTGGCCCTTTGGATGACGTGGAACCGCTACCCGATTGCCCCGAGTGCGGGGCCGTGGTCACCGTGTCTCGCCACTTGTGTGGCGGGGGTCTCCCTCCGAGCTTGGAGTCCACTGCGGTTGGGGCCGGGGCCGCCGGCTCCCTGGGTGAGCCGGGCCCGCCACGCCCGGCCTGTGTACCATCTCGCGATGTCACCACGGGCCAAGCTTACGGCAGGCAGGCGGTGGTACCGGGCCCGCGCAGTTCTTGGGGCTGGCGGGTGCTTGCCGAGCGGGTTCCGTCTCAGTGTTCGTGCTGGGCAGCATGCGTCATCCGAGGGAGCCGGCCGCACCGTCCCGAGTCGCCACGAAATTCGGGGGCCGTCGGGCCGCTGACCGGAGTGGCTAGCCCTTTCGGAGTGGGGATGTGTGAAACTGCGTAGATGGCAGATATCACCGTGTACGGAACCTCCTGGTGCCCGGATTGTCACCGCAGCAAGGCCGTCCTGGGTTCGTATGGGATCGGTTTTGAGTGGATCGACATCGATGAGGACAAGGCTGGCCTGGACTTCGTCCAAAGCATCCAGAACGGGGGCAGGACCATTCCAATGATCGTCTTCTCCGACGGCAGTTACCTGTTTGAGCCATCGGACGAGGAGCTCGCCAACAAGCTTGGCTTTACTCTCAATGCCTAGGTTGCGGCCCATGGCGATCCCGGGGATAGCCTAGGTGCGCGTGGTAGCCCGACAGCGTGCGAGTCCAGGTGGCTACTGTCGAGCGCGATGGGGTGTGCCTGCAGCGCGTTTGCGAATGCCGGTTGGCTAGGCCCTCCGTGCTGCCAGGAGATCAACTCGCCCCGTCCCCGCCTTCGGATATGGCGGCCCATCGAACCGGGAGCGTTGCGATGGCAGCACAGGACCGCTTCGACCTACCCGCTCTCAGCGGTGCGCAGATGCGCGAGGTCGATAGAGCGATGATCGAAGACCTCCACATCGAGTTGGCCCAGATGATGGAGAACGCTGGGCGCAGCCTGGCGGAGCTGGCGATCACGCGCTTCTCGCCGCGGTCTGTGACAGTGCTGGCCGGCCCGGGCGGCAATGGCGGCGGCGGGATGGTCGCCGCCCGGCATCTCGCTAACCGGGGTTGTGCCGTCCAAGTGGTCCTCTCCGATCCGTACAACCTCGCCCCGATCCCAGCCCACCAGGCCGACATCCTCCACCGCATGGGTGTGGCCATCGTGGCGTGGCCAGCACCGGCGGAGCTGGTCGTGGATGCCCTCATTGGCTACAGCCTGCACGGCAGCCCGGAGGGCCGCGTGGCCGAGCTGATCGAGTGGGCAAATGGCCAGCCATCCCCGATCCTCGCCCTCGACACGCCGACGGGGCTCGACGTCACGACGGGAATCGCGCCTGGTCTGACCATCGTGGCCGCGGCCACGATGACCCTGGCTCTGCCCAAGGTCGGCCTGCTCGAGGCGCCGACGGTCGGGGATTTGTACCTGGCTGACATCTCCGTCCCGGCGTCTGTCTACAGGCGGATGGGTATCCTCCTGCCGCAGCTGTTTCGCGACAGCGCCGTGATCCGGTTGGGTCCCTGACGCCGGTGCCAACCGCTGCCACCCGGGAGGGGCAACCTTGCATGCCGTTGTCGTGACTCCCGGCCGGGCCGGCTCAGATCGCTTCGCGGAGGTGCCCGACCCGAAGCCGACAGGCGAAGAAGTGCTGGTGAAGGTGTTGGCTGTCGGGGTGGACGGGACCGACGACGAGATCGCCCGCGGCGAGTACGGCGAGGCACCTCCTGGGGACGACTACCTCATCATCGGCCATGAGTCGCTGGGCCGGATCACCCAACCTGCGGGCGAGCTGGGTGAGGGCAGCTTGGTGGCCGCGATCGTGCGGCGGCCGGACCCGGTTCCCTGCCTCAACTGCGGGCGCGACGAATGGGACATGTGTCTCAACGGCGAGTACACCGAGCGCGGAATCAAGGGGCGCCACGGATATTTGGCCGAATACTACGCCGAGGTTCCCAAGTACCTCGTCCCCGTTCCCGAGGCGCTGGCGACGGTGGGTGTGCTGGTTGAGCCCGCCTCCATCGCGGAGAAGGCAATCGACCAGGCTTGGCGCATACAGCGGCGAATGGCCTGGGATCCGCGCCGGGCGTTGGTGGCCGGCGCGGGACCGGTCGGGCTGTTGGCGGCCGCCGCGTTGCGTCTCCGGGGGATGGACGTCTACGTCTACGACCGCGCACCGGCCGGGCCCAAGGTCG
>JBMFXK010000373.1:0-3241 GCA_049964315.1 Clostridia bacterium
CGGCCCCGCGCTCGTCTCCGGCGACTGGAGGGCCTTCTGGGTCTACGTCGTGGGCCCGCTGGCCGGGGCGGTGAACTGTGCCGGAGTGGTCCTGGCGGAGCGGGTGATCGGCCGCGGTGGGGTTCATGATCTGGCCCGCTTCGAGCGGGTGATCCGGGTCAATCTGGTCGGGAGTTTCAACGTCGCCCGGCTGGTGGCGGCGCGGATGCAAGAGAGCCCGCCCGGTCCCGACGGCGAGCGGGGAGTCCTGGTTCTGACCGCCTCGATTGCGGCGTTTGACGGCCAGATCGGACAGGCCGCCTACGCGGCCTCCAAGGGCGGCGTGGTGTCGCTCACCCTGCCCCTGGCGCGCGAACTGAGCCGCGACGGCATACGGGTGGTGGCCATCGCCCCGGGGATTTTTGACACGCCGATGATGGCGGTATTGCCTGAGCCGGCCCGGGTCTCCCTGGGGCAGCAGGTGCCGTTTCCGTCCCGCCTGGGCCATCCCGGCGAGTACGCGGCGCTGGTCCAGCACATTCTGGAGAACCGCATGCTGAACGGAGAGGTCATCCGGCTCGACGGCGCCATCCGCATGGCGCCCCGGTAACGACGGGAGGCGCCCAGGCGCAATGGTAGAGGTCGAAGCGCTGGAGGTCGTCCATCCCGGACACCGGGAGGCGGCACTGGTGGATGTGAGCTTTCAGCATGGCAAGGGCGCACTGACCATCCTCGGACCCACCGGCAGCGGCAAATCGACGCTGCTGGCCACGCTGGCCACGCATGTCCGTCCCGCCGCAGGTTCCGTCCGCGTGGAGGGGCGCGACGTGCTGACAGACCCCCTGGGAGTGCGCGCCGTCATCGGATACGTCCCGCAGGTGCTCGGCCTGCCGGGCGATCTCACGCTGCGCGAGTACCTGGAGGAGTTGGCGCGCCTGGATGGATTCGGGTCGGAAGCGTCCGACCGATCGGAGGCGGCCATGGTGGCCGTCAATCTGCAGGCGGCCGCGGACCGCCGTCTGAAGGCGTTTTCCGGCGGGATGCGGCGCCGCGCCCTGTTGGCGCAGGCGCTCCTCCGGGATCCGCAGGTGCTGCTGGTGGACGGTCCCACGGCCGGCCTGGATCCCCTGGAGCAGATTACGGTGCTGGAGCTCCTGAGGGCGGTCGCGGACACCCGGACAGTCCTCGTGGCGGCGCAACTGGTGAGTGAGGCGCTGGCCGTTCCGGGCCGGGTCATGATTCTGGAGGGCGGGCGGGTGGCCGGCCTCACGCGCGCGGAACATCTGGCCGAACTGGCCGATGGGCACGTCTTCGAACTGCCGTGGAGCTTCAAACACCGCGTCGTGGGCATGACGGTGGCGACCGGCGACCGGGAGCGCATTCTGGTCATCGGGGACAGCCGTCCGCATCTTGTCGCGCGCGAGGTGCCGCCAACCCCCGAACACGGATACCTCTATCTTGTGTGGCGAAGCCGCCAGGGATGGACGACATGAGCGGCGTTGAACTCCTGGCACGCGGCGTGGTGCAGTACGGGCGGGGATCGGAAGCGCCGCTCATCCTCAAAGGTGTGAGCCTCGATCTGGTGTCCGGGCTCACCGCCATGGTGGGGCCGAACGGATCGGGCAAGACCACGCTCCTGCGCACGCTGGCAGGGCTCCTGCCCCCGTGGGAGGGCCATGTCGAGGTGGGTCCGGTGGCCCTCCAGGACGACCCCGTCGAGGTTCGACGGCGTGTGGGCTACCTGCCCCAGTTTCCGGGCGTGTTTCACCGTCTGAGCGTCCGCCAGCACTTCGAGCGGCAGGCGCTCTGGCTGCCTGGCCAGGACGCGGATCGCATCGAGCTGGCGCTGCAGCGTTTCGGACTGGGCGCGCAGGCCGACGTGATGGCGGAGCATCTGTCTGCGGCCCGCCGACGGTGGCTGGCACTGGCGCTCCTGTGGGCTCGTCGGACCCAAGTGCTGCTGCTTGACGAGCCGACCGCCGGTCTTGACGTGGAAGACCGGCTGGTGTTCTGGGACCAGATGCTGGAACTCGTCGCCGAGGAGGACGGACCCCGGGCCATCCTTGTGACCACCCACCTGCTGGACGAGGTGGAAACGTATTGCAAGAATGTAATCATGCTGGCTGGAGGACGGGCCGTTTTTCAAGGAATGGTCACCAAGTTCAAAGACCGCGGCCGTGGCCGCGCATTCCTGCTGGACCGCGGCGCGCCGGTGCCGGCGGAGGCGCTGGAAGTGGGGCTCGACCCTGCGACGGGCGAGCGCTGGGCTATCGTGCCCGAGCGCCCGGTCGTCGGTGAGGGCCGCCTCCGCGAGCCCACCGTCATGGATGGATATCTGGTGGTGGAGCGGGAGTGGAGTCAGCGCGAGGTTCCGGCTTGACGCGGAGGCATCCCGACGCGATGCGCCCCACGCTGCCCGTGTCGTCCCCTGTCCTGGTTCTGGCCTTCGACACCTGGCGGCTTGCCTGGCGCGAAGTGATGACCCGGGTCGAGCTGGCCATGCTGCTCCTGTTGGCCGTGGTCAGCGGCGTGGCCGCCGTCGGGTCGCCCACGCCCGCTAATGCCAGTGTGCAGATGCTGGCCGTGTGCCTGGCCGTGGTGCCGTTTGCGCTGGTGCTGGTGGCCGGCCAGATCTGGCGGCGGCCGGATGACGAGGTGGCTCTGTACGCGCGTCCCCTGTCCGCACTCACGTACGTGAGCGGGCGCGGCCTCGGGCTATTGGCCATCGGCGTGGTGCAGTTGGCGGCGGTGAACCTGGTGGGGGACGCCACCTTGTTCGCGGTGGCGCGTCTCGGTCTCGTCTCCAGCGCGATCTGGGACGCGGGCTGGTCGCTTCTCGTGGTGGGGCCGAGCCTGGTGCTGGTGGTGGGAGGAACTCTGTATCTGGTCGCGCGCACCGGGGGCGGTGCGCGTTACTACACGCCCGCCATTGTCGCTTCGCTCCTCCTGGCCCTGGTCGAATACAAGCTCCCCGGGATTGCGCGCGCCACGAGCCTGCGGCTCGAGCTGTGGAGCCCCTTCCCCGGGCTCTTGACCCTGGGTCTGGCCATGCCGGCCGCCCTCCTGCATCCCGTGGCCGGCTGGCTGGTGGGCAACCGCATCCTGTATCTTGGCGTGGGCGTGGGGCTCGGGATGCTGGCCGCGTGGCAGCGGGGAAAGGGTCGTGAGACCCCTTTGCCGGTCGTGCGACCGCTTCAGATTGCGGCGGCCGTCACGGCCGCGGCGGTTCTGGCTGGCATGGTGGCGCTGCAGGCCGCGGCCG
>JBMFXK010000374.1:0-3227 GCA_049964315.1 Clostridia bacterium
GTTCCGCCCGGTCTGGTGGTGCTGGCCAACAGCCCCGAGGAGGGCCGGGAGCTTCTGGAAGACGGACGGGTGCGGGTGCGGTTCGCGGAAACCGTGCCGATGTCCACGTATCTGCTTGCGGTCGCCATCGGTCCCTTTGAACTGTCCCCGCCGCGCGCCGTCGGCCAGATTCCGGTCCGGATTGCGGCGACACCGGGCCGTGGACGGCTGACGGAGGTGGCACAGGACGCGGCGGCCCACGCGCTGTCATTCCTGGCCGACTACTTCGCCCTCCCGTGTCCGGCGGTGAAGATGGACCACGTGGCGCTCCCCGACTTTGCCGTTGGCGCTATGGAGAATCTGGGCTGCGTCACCTACCGCGAGGCCGCCCTGCTGGTGGACCCCGGGGCATCGTCTCAGGCGGAACGTCATGCTGTGGCGTCGACCGTCGCGCATGAGACCTCGCATATGTGGTTCGGAGACCTGGTCACCATGCGCTGGTGGAACGGCGCCTGGCTGAACGAGGCCTTCGCCACGTTCATCGAGCGTCTGGTGACGGATCATTACCGGCCGGAATGGGAGGTCTGGCACGAGTTCCAGGCCGCGCGGGAGCGTGCGCTCAGCGTGGACGGCCTCCTCACCACACGCCCCGTCGAATATCCGGTGAACAGCCCGGGCGAGGTGTGGGGCATGTTCGACACCGTGACCTACGAGAAAGGCGCCGCCGTGCTGCGGATGATCGAACAGTACCTCGGGGCCGAGACATTCCGGGACGGCATCCGCCTGTACCTCGAGCGGCATCAATTTGGCAACGCGGAAACTCATGACCTGTGGGCCGCGCTGCAGCGGGCATCGGGGGAGCCCGTGCAGAGACTGATGGATGCCTGGGTGTTCCAGGGAGGGCACCCCGTCGTGACCGCCCGGCGCACTGGTCCGGGAACGCTCGTCCTGACCGCCGCGCGATTTACCTACCTGCCGCATTCCGGCGGCGGAGGGTGGGAGGTGCCCGTGCGGCTCGGGATTCACGGCCCCGATGGAGCGGTGGAGACGAGGCGGTTCATCCTGGGCGCGGAGCCGGTGACGGTACCACTGCCTGAGGCCGTCGAGTGGGTGCAGGTGAACGAAGGTGCTTCGGGGTTTTTTCGAACGCTCTACGACGCGAATCTCTTCGACCGCCTGCTGGTTCACTTTCAGGATCTCACGGCGGTCAACCGCGTCATCCTGGCGCAGGATGTCTGGGCGGGATGCCTCTCCGGCCGTGTTTCCCTGCAGCCGGTGGCATCGATTCTGAGGCTCTCTGACCGCCAACGGGCGCCGGAGCTGTGGGTCTGGGCGCGCTCCGTGCTGGACGTGCTCGACCGCAGTGCCGCCCCCGACGAGCGTGAACGTCTGCAGGCGTTTGTCCGCCGTCTCGCCACGCCCGTCCTGCACGCCCTGGGATGGGAACCATCGGGTCCGGAGCCTCCTCGCACGGGCCGGCTTCGTGCCGAGGTCATCCGGCTTCTTGGCACGGTGGGCGCCGACCCCGATGTGAGGCGGGAGGCCCTGCGGCGCTGCCGCCAGGGCGACGCCGCCATGCCGCCGGACATTGCCGATGCCGTGACCTTGGCGGCGGCATGCGCTGGAGGGGAAGCGGAGTGGCAGACGATGCGGGATCGCGTAGTGGAGGCCAGGACACCGCAAGCCGTGCGGCGGAATCTTCAGGCACTCGCCGCCTTCTCCGATTCCCGACTGCTGGCGGCGAGTCTCGAATTCTTCCTCTCCGACCGCATTCGGCTTCAGGACCAGCCGAACGGCATCGGCCGGGTGCTCGCCAACAGCGTCGGCGCCCATGCCGCGTGGACCGCCATCGAGACGCACTGGGAACGGGTGGCGGAGCTGTACTCACCGTTCGGCCTGACTGGCATGCTGGGAGGGCTGTCGGCCGTGATGGAGGACGAGCTGGCGGCCCGGGCCGATGCCTGGCTCGACACACATCCCGTACCGGCGATCGCGAGGCAGCTGGCCCAGATCCAGGAGCGGGGACGGATCCTGAGAGCGTTCAGGCAGCGGCATCACGGGCGGATCGGTGAGCGGCTTCAGCTTTGAGGGCGGCGAGCGGCCCATTCCGCGCGGTTGAGCCCGTACTCCACCTCGCCATGCTCGCTTCCCGGGACTGCTGGATCTCGGGCCGGATGGATGGCCCGCGACAGCGACAGGCCGGCTTTTTCCATGACCCGGCGGGAGGCGCCATTGACGGCCATGGTGTAGGCGATGACGCGTGACGCACCCAGGCGCACAAAGGCGTGCTCGACGAGTGCCCGCGCGCCCTCCGTGCCGAATCCCTGCCTCCACACGGCGCGCCTGAGCCGGTAGCCCACCTCCAGGGTGGCGGGGGGACTGGTCACGTACGGGTGGTGCGGCGGGTGGAGATGAAACCAGCCGAGAAAGCTGCCGTCTAAGGCCTCGGCGGCGAAGTGGCCCTGATGGGGATGGTCGCGGTGGGCCTGCAGGAAGCCCGGCAGGACCACATCCCGGATGCGGTCGGGCGGGGTGGGTACGCCGCCGGTGAGGTAACGCATGACCTCCGGGTCGCCGTCGAGCTCAATCAGGAACGCAGCATCTGCCTCCGTAAAGCGGCGGAGCAGGAACCGGTCGGTTTGCAGGTAAATGTCCACCACGGGTCTTTCTTGTCCCGGGGGCCATCTCCCTGCCGGACAGTCGTCCGTGCAGGGCATTCGCCCAACGGACCTCGCCACGTACGCAGTCCGTGGGTCATCCCATCCCGAGGAGCTTCCCAGCACGCCGCTGCATTCGATATAGAACGGGCAGGCGTGGAGCTCCGCGGGTATTCTGGAACGAAGCGGAGCCCCGCTGGACGCCCGCTTATCGAACCCGGCCACAGGAGGGAGGGGACCCGTCATGTTTCGCTGGCAAGAGGCCGATGCACCGGTCACCCGCTCATGCGGGCCGGTTTCCGATTACCGGTGGAACCAACGTATTTCGGCCCTTTCCTCGGGTCTGCCAGGCACGCATGGTACCAAAATCAGGTGAGCCGAGCGCGATGTCCCCTTTCGAGTGCCGCCTTCCGGAGAACGCTGGCGCGCTTTGCGGGTCTGATCACGCGAGGGCGCGGTGGCTTCGGGACCATGCGGGGACTGGAGCGCCTCAAACCGGATCGCGCTGGGTGGACGGTTCAGGACGGCCCGCCTCTTCATGGAGCGCATCTGAGCACGCATAGTCGTCCGGTATTCCCGCAGTAACAGTAC
>JBMFXK010000375.1:0-3225 GCA_049964315.1 Clostridia bacterium
AACGCCAGACGGCGCAGTTTCGTCATGGTTCAACCTCCAGCCTATGTAGTTGTCGGGGCGGAACGTGTTTAGGGAAGCGAGGCGGGGATGGGAAGAGGGGGCCCCACCGGCTTGAAGGGTCGCGTGATTGTCACGCCGCCGAAGTTTGGCGTAGAAGGCCAGGAGTCCGTAAACAGGACCTCGTTCGGTGCGCTGCCACAGTTCGTTACATAGATCGCACTGATCCAACCCGTCTTGGTCTGGTGCGGCGCGAGGCTCAGGTAGACCACCGGCGCATTGGCCAGGCCGTTCGGTTGGTCGACTGATGCTAAGACAGACGCTTTCATCGAATACAGGCTGTCCGACATCGGCAGGAGAGTTTCTGGGCCCGTCCACGAGCCACCGGCCTGCAGGTACGATGAACAACCGGCTTCTGTATACGCATTGGCACTCATGTGGATCGCACGATTACTCCGATTCGTCACACGCAGCTCCACGTCCACAAACTCCGTTGTGAACTGCGGAAGAAAGGAATCCGGTCCCAGCTGCGCGTACTGAGGTGGCAAGAGCCGGGCTTGAATCACCTGGACCGACAGCGCTCGCAGCATGGCATTCGCCGCCGCCGTGGCGAAGGGCGGGCCGCTCGTGGCGGCTGCATAAGCGGTTTCGGTGTTGTCGACGTTGGGGTTGAGACAGGGCTGGTTATGGTGCAGGCCGCACGTGTCGTTCTTGCGCGCCTGCGCCGCTTCGTAATGGTGCACCGCGCCCCACAGCACGGGCGCTTCGCGCTGGTAGACGCCGCCCAGCACCACCAGGATGCCGACCATCCAGGCCGCAATTTTGACGCTCCGCATCGGCTGCCCCTTCCTCGAGACTTTGCCGTCTCGTTTATGATCACACAAATCTGCCGCCCGGGCGATCCGGGCCGGTCCAGCGCCCCGGCTGGACGGGCGCGGGAGCCGGGGCACTGTGCCGTCGGCACCACCGACGCCAGTCGCTCGGCACCCTTCCGAATCCGAAACACGTGTCGCGTTTGCCCTTCGCCGTGTTAGGGCGTAAAGAGGGCCTGGGATACCTGGTCGAGGCCCTGAGGCGTCGGCACCAGGAGCGCCACGGCGTCAGGCTTAGCGCCTTTCGTAGGCACGAAGGCGCTGACGTTGCCGTGCACCGTCCCGTGAGCGGGCACCGTAACCCGGAAGACGTGGTGGCCGGCCGAACTCCCGGCCGCCCCGGCAAACAAGCTGGGCGCGGGCGGCAGGACCACCTGGTCGACCGCCGTCATCGCCGCGCCGTTTTGGGCCGTCCCCGTCAGCACGTCCTGGTTGGTGATCGTGATGGCGGTGCCCGTGGGATTGGTGATGGTCACCGTCAGGCTGAGCGCCTGCATGCCGGGCGGCGCCGTGGCGCCGTGCGGAAGCGTCAGGGACTTCGCCCCGCTCGCCTGGATGGTCAGCTGGCCGGCCGGACCGGGGATGGGCGGCACAGCCGCGTGGGAGTACCGGGTGACCTGGGCATGGGCTGCGGGATGAGGTGCGGCACCTCCATGGGCACCGAGCACGCCACGGCCGGCCAGCAGGCCAATACCCAGCAAAGCCCCGACCTGGATACCGAGAATCGCATTCACGTGTCTCTCGCTCCTCCCAGAAAAAATCGGCTCCCTGATATCCCTGAAAGGGCGGGAACCGGAACTGGGCTATAATAGCCTCGAAACATGAACGAAGACGACGAGGACGTGACTCTCGCCGCCTTCGGGTTCCGGAACCTGCGATCAGCCGATCAGCGCATTAGGGCCACCGTAACTTGTCCGCGAACGGTGCGGGCAAGTTACTTTTTGCGGATCACGAACCGCGCAACCAGGCCGACCAGGGCAATAGCCACTGGCACAGCTAGGTGGACACTCATCAGCGCCACCCCCTCCCGTCTCGACTCGCACGCGGGAACCGCGGCGGGTGCGGGATCGACAGGCCCGGACGACTCCGGGAGGGAGCTGATTCGCGGGGAATCCCCCGAACCACGCTTTACAATACGAAGGCCCGCGAATGGTGTCGAGGCTAGTGGCGCGCGAGCCAGACCGCCGCGTAGGTTCCAGCGATCAGCGCCAGGAGACCGCTTCCGATCCAGAGCGGCAGGTGGGCGAAGCCGGCGACGTACCACCGGACTGCACCCACGAACGCCGTCACCCCCACCGCGCCCAGCGATAGCAGGTACACCCCGGTCATCGCGATGATTCGCCAGCCAGCGGACACCGGCGCCTCAGTCGCCTGCGCTTCAGGCAGACGTGGTTGTGGGATCATGGGCGGCTTCCTCCATCGCGGCGGGATACCTCTGCAAAATCTGCCCGATGGCGTCGACCACCGAGAGCACGCGCTCCGGGCCAAACCCCATCTGGTTGGCGCCCCCGATGCCGGTGAGCTGCTCAGCGGCCAGCTTTAGGCGGTCCGGAGGCGGCACGGGACTCTCCACACGCAGAAACGCGGAAAGCATCCGGCCGAGCGCTTCGCAGAACGATTGCGTCTCGGACCCGGCACGGCCGAGAAAGATGAAGACTTCAAACGGCCGCCCGTCCTGCGATGTCACGGTGACCCGGACCGTGCCGGCCGGGGTCTCCCGGCGAAAGGTGGTCCCGTCCACGACGGACGGTACCGGATCTAATGTGGCCATGATGTCCTCCTCTCCCCAATCCATCGGCAGACCGAAAACGCACCCAGGCCGTGGGAACGGTCCGGGTGGCATAGAGTCCCAGCGCGTTAGTCGTCCGATGTCTGATCGGGATCCAGCGCGGTGCCGAGGATCACCGCCAGCAGGCGGACCTGCTCCGTCGTGAACTCCACAGCCGTGCCTGTCTCCGGGTCGCTGAGACGGAGCCCCCGTCCCTCCCGGGCGGTGAGCCACGCCCGCAGATCCGCGAGGAGGTCCAGAACACCATCGGCCTCAAAGTGCAACGCGAGTTGGTTGTCGGGCGATGCCAGGCGGAGGCCCTCCACGGAATCCAGCGTCACCGTGGCCGGTAATCCGTCATTTGCGGTCCATAATGTCTCAGCCATGAGAGTCTCCCTGCTCTGTCTGAAGTGCCGCGATCAGCTTGTCGCAGATCAGCCGCGCCATCGCTTCCGGGCTGTCGACCGGACCCCGAACCCCCTCCGGGGGCCCACCCGGCACGATCACCCAGGCCATAAAGGGCGCCTCCGCGGTTCCGGGGATAGGCTCCCAGGACCCGCCGAGCTGGCCGAGGGCCTCGGCCACCAG
>JBMFXK010000376.1:0-3224 GCA_049964315.1 Clostridia bacterium
CCGCTCCCTCCCCCTTACCACGGTCGCATACTCACCGCACCCGGTCTACGGGCGGCGCATAGCGTTTCTTGAATGCGCCAGGCGCGGGGCGATTGACCGACCAGGGTCCAGACGGTAGACGACAGACAGCCCCGGAACGGGGAAGTGTCCGCCATATCCCGGTGCTTTTCAGGGGTCTGCGGCAGTCAGCGACGGACCGGGTCGACTGCCGCTGCCGGCTCCGACGGCGGCCGGACCGCCCCGGCAAATTCCTCCTCTGCGCGCTGTTTCTTTAGCTTTGGGCTGGCGGCTCGCGTCATGGGGGGAGGATATTTGGCGCCTAATACTTGTCCCGCCAGGGCAGGACTTCATATGATGGCGGAGAATAGTGGGAGCAAGTGGGGCGAAGTGGGGGGTGGCGGGGTGCTGATCGGCGAGTTCGCGCACGCGCTCGACGAAAAGGGCCGGCTCACCATTCCTGCCAAGTTCCGTGAGGATCTCGGCCTGCGCTTCATCGTCACCGTCGGTCTCGACGGATGCCTCGCCTGTTACCCTTCCCCAGAGTGGGAGCGCCTGTCGGAGCGTTTGAAGGAACTTCCCATGACGAACCGGGACGCCCGTGCATTTGTGCGTATGCTGATGTCCGGTGCCACCGAGGTGGAGTTGGACCGGCAAGGCCGCATCGTTCTCGCTCCGCGCCTGCGCGATGCCGCGGGTATCACCGCCAACGCCGTCGTCGTGGGGCTCAATACCCGCGTTGAGGTGTGGGCGGAAGACCGGTGGCGGCAGTACCAGGCGGGCGCCCAGGAGACCTTCGAAGCGACGGCTGAAAAGCTCGTGGACCTGGGATTATGACCGGACAAGTGGACTTAAAGCACGAACCGGTCATGCTTGGCCCCGTACTGAAGTGGCTCGTAGACGAGCCGGGTGTGTACGTGGATGCCACGCTCGGCAACGGCGGGCATGCAGAGCACGTCCTGGCCCGCCACCCTGATAACCGCGTGGTCGGGATCGACCAGGATCCAGAGGCCCTGGAGCGGTCACGGGCCCGTCTCGGGGTCTTCGGCGATCGCGTCCACTATGTCCACGGAAATTTCGCCCACCTGTCCGCCCTGGTTCCGGCAGACTGGCAGCCGGTTCGCGGCATTCTCTTCGACCTCGGGGTCTCATCGCCCCAGCTGGATGACGCGGGGCGGGGATTCAGCTACCAGCAGGATGCTCTCCTCGATATGCGGATGAACCCACAGGACGAACGCACCGCATTCAGACTGGTCAACATGGCCGACAAGGCGGAACTGACCCGCATCATCCGGGACTACGGCGAAGAGCGCTGGGCGGGCCGGATTGCCGACTTCGTCGTCAATGCCCGTCGGCGTGAACCGATACGGACCACCGGACAGCTGGTGGACATCATTAAAGCTTCTATTCCGGCCGCCGCCCGCCGGACCGGCGGACACCCGGCCCGGAGGACGTTTCAGGCCATCCGGATGTGGGTCAATCAAGAGCCGGAGAGTCTCGACCGGGGACTGGATGAGGCCCTGAACGTGGTGGCCCATGACGGCCGCATCGTGGTGTTGAGCTTCCATTCCCTCGAGGACCGCGTCGTCAAACAGCGCTTTCGGACGTGGCAGGAAGCCGTCCGCGGCACCGTGCTGACCAAAAAGCCGGTGATGGCAGACGCGGATGAGATCGCGCGCAACCCGCGCAGCCGTTCCGCCAAACTTCGCGTGTTTCAACACTGAGGAGCCTTTCTCACAGGCTTCCTATGGCTTCGTGAACGACAGGATTCGCGTTGAGGCGACGATTGCCGCTGGACTGCGTCGACTCATGGTCCATCGACCTGACTGCGAGACGTGTGGTGACTAGGAGGATATGATGGCGCTTCCGAATGAAGTCCCGGTTCCGGACGAGCATCAAGCAAGGCTGCTCCATGACGTCGAGCGGCATCTAAAGCCTAAGAGCAAATCGCAGCCCCGTAAACGCGCTCGCTCGGTCCGTATTATCCGGCGGATCGCTGTCACGGTCGGCCTTCTGTGGCTGGTGGGGCTCGGAGGCGCCCTGTCCGGAACCCTGATGGCCTCGGAGGGCTTCCGGGTGGATGTGCTCCAGCAGCAGTTGCAGCAGGCCACGCGACAGCAGCAGCATCTGGCCGGCCTGGTCGCCGCCGCCACCAGTCCATCTGCTCTGGCCCAGGACGCAAACCGGTTCCATGTGCAACTGGCCCCGACCGTGGTGCCCCGTCCGGCGCCCGCCGCGCCCGCATCGCGTCCCACGCTCGCGAGCCGCATCCGATCCACTCTGTCCGGCCTCTGGAAGACCCTGAAGACGCTGGAGGCGGGTGGACACCGCTGACCTGTCCGTTCTCAGCGGGACCGCCTGTCTCATACCCTCAACCAGATCGTGTGAGGATCTGGGGGTGGGTGGGTGCTGGAGCGGCCCGAACTTGTCCTGCGTCGCCGCTCGTTTCTCATCCTGGCGGGCGCGCTGGCCTTTGATGCTTTTCTCATGGGGCGCACCATCTATGTACAGGGCGTCTGGTCGAAGGAGCTCCGACGGCTTGCGCGCGAGTCCCACCTGCGCGGCGTGCCGCTGGCGCCGCCCCGTGGCGAGATCCTGGACCGTCTGGGCACCGTGCTGGCGGGCAGCCACCACGTGTACTCGGCATACGCCGTGCCGGTTCAGGTGCGCCACCCCGAAGAGGAGGCGCAGATCCTGTCCATCCTCCTGGATCAGCCGGCAGACCGGGTTCTGAAGCGCCTGAAGCGGCGTCTGGGATTTGTGTGGGTCAAGAGACATCTGAGTGATACGGAACTGTCCCGTCTCCGCCCCCAACTGTCGGCCCTCCCAGGGGTCTTCGTGCTGCCGGAGTCCACGCGGTCATACCCGGAAGGCGCCCTGGCCGGCACGGTTCTGGGCTTTACCGGTGTAGACGACCAGGGCCTCGCCGGCCTCGAGCTCACCTACAATCGGGCTCTCACAGGGCGCAAGGGGTACATTCTGCGCGAGTTTGACGTGGCGGGCCGTCCGGTTCCCGGCGCCAGCTCCGCCCTGGACCACCCGGTGCCTGGCAACAACCTGGTGACGACCATCGACCACAACATTCAGTGGATGGCCGAGAAGGCGGCCGAAGAGGCGCTCGTGCACAACAGCGCCCGACGCGCCATGGTCCTCGTAATGGAGCCGCGCACCGGTGGAATCCTAGCACTGGCGGAACATCCGGGGTTCGATCCGAACCACTATAAGAA
>JBMFXK010000377.1:0-3222 GCA_049964315.1 Clostridia bacterium
TCTCGGGCGCCCAGGCCATCGCCCGCGCCCGCGCGCTCATCGCCCGCGGGGAGGCAGACATCGTGCTGGCGGGCGGCAGCGAGGCTCCCCTGGTGCCGCTTGTACTCACCGGCCTGCGGCCCTTCGGACTCGTCCCCCACGGACACCGGGACCCGGCGCGCGCCGTGCGCCCCTTCTCTCGCCGGCGTGAAGGCTTCGCGCTGGGCGAAGGCGCCGCCCTGTTGATCCTGGAAAGCCGCCGCCACGCGGAAGCGCGCCACGCCCCCGTGTACGCAGAACTGGCCGGGGTGGGTGTCGGGACAGGCGGTGGTACGCTTGTGGGCGCCGTGCGGCGAGCCATGCAGGAAGCTCTCCACGACGCGAACCTGGAACCCGCACTGGTCGATTACATCAATGCCGAGGGCCTTGCCACCCAGGCGGCCGATTCGGCGGAAAGCCAGGCAATCGAGGACGTGTTCGGGACGCACGCCCACGACCTCAAAGTGTCGGGCACCAAAGCCGCCACCGGACACCTGTGGGGTGCCGCCGGCGCGGTGGAAGCGGCTATTGCCGCCATGGCCATCCGCCGCCAGACGTTCCCGCCCACGCTGAACTGGGATGCGGGAGACGGCACCTCGCGTCTCGATTACGTCCCCCGAACGGCCCGCAGCGGGCGCATTCGGGCCGCACTGACGAATTCCCGCGGACTGGGCCAGCGCGCCCTCTCCCTGGCGCTCAAGGCATACGCCTGAGTCACATGGTTTCCCAGTACTCGCGGGGATTAATGTGGAGCGCGATGAGATGAAACCGCTGGTTGTCGGACAGGGCGTCGCGTATGGCGCGGCCAAAGTCCGCCGGTGTCCGTACATCCACCCCGGTTCCCCCGAATGACGCCGCCATGGCGGCGAAATCAGGCGCGCGAAAGCGCACCCCTTCGGTCCTAAGCCGCATGCGCTCCTGCTTCAGCTCGATGAGAGCGAGCGACTCGTCCACAAACACCACCACCACGAGCGGCAGACCGCGCTCGCCGACGACTGCGAGCTCGCCCAGACACATGAGAAGACCGCCGTCCCCCGTGAGCACCACGACCGGGCGCTCGGGACGCGCGAGCTTCGCGGATATGCCCGCCGGAAGCCCATACGCCATGGACCCGAGCCCGCTGGACTGCAGGATCTGATCGGGATGGCGAGCGGGCAGGAGATGGGTGGCCAGGATCCGGAACGCGCCCGTGTCCATGGCCACCAGCGCATCCGCGGGCAACATCTCCCGCAGGACCCGGAGGCTCTGCACCGGGCTGACGCTGCCAATGACCTCTTGGGCGGCCTGTTCTATCACAGCGGCCTGGCGGGATCGTATCTCCGCCACCAGTTGGCTTCGTTGGGGAATGTCGAGGGCCTCTGCGCTCCTGGCATCCGACAGCGCGGCCAGAAATGTCCCAGGGTCCGCAAGAATCTCGTGTCCGGCCCCATAAGCGGCGTGCCGGCCAGGCACCCGCGAAACCTCCAGCGTCCGCTCGGCGTCCCACAGGTCCAGCCACGATGGAGCGAGCTCGATGGGATCCAGACCCACCTTCAGCACCAGGTCGGCACTGCGGACGTAGTCGGCCGCGATGCGGTCAAACACTGGGGACAGCCCGACCGGGCCTACCGCCCAGTCAGAGGTTTCCGGGATGATGCCCTTGGCCTTGTAAGTCGTGAAGGTGGGAATATGCCAGGCGGCGACAAAACGCTCCCCCAGCTCTGGTGCCGCACCCGGCGGCACGGCCTCCAGGCCTATCAGGGCGACCGGCCGCTCGGCCGACCGAATCCGGGCGGCCACGTCGGCCACTTCCCCCTCCGAGGGGCCGTGGGCAGTCGGGGCCACGAGCGGAGGCGGCGCCGTCTCCGCGACCGTACGTCCTGCCAGGTCGACCGGGATATCGAGGTGAACGGGACCGGGCAGCGGCTGCAGGAGGGTGTGCCCCACGTGGCGCAGCACGGAGGCTGCGTTGTCCGGCGTCACCCGCCCCGTCCACTTGACAAAAGACCGATATACCTCGCTGTGCGGAAAGATCTGGCGGGGGAAGAGCGGACCTACGCCCTCGCCCACCGCCCCTGACAGGAACAGCACCGGAGAGCGGTCGAAGAACGCCTGGGCGGCCCCCGTCACCGTATTGCTCACCCCGGCACCCAGAGCGGCCACCACCACCCCTGGCACCCCGGTCAGGCGGTACTGGGCGTCGGCCATGAACGCCGCCGGTGTCTCATGCTTGGTGAGGACGAATTCAATGTCGTGGGCGGCCAAGGCGTCGACCAGGGCGGCCACCTCCCCGGAGGGGATGCCAAACACCCGGCGAACGCCCCAGTGGTAAAGGGTCTCGGCAATTAAATCAGACAGCGTCATCATGTGCCTCCCCGTACGCTTCAAGGCAGGGTGGGGGTCACCCGCGGCCCGCCTTCCCAGAGGACGTAGGGAGGCAGCGCTTCGCCCGCCGCTTTCGCATCCGTGTTGCCTACGAGCTGGTCCGGACCGGATCCGGACACGCCTTCCTGCCCATACTGCCACACGATTCGATGCGTGGCCGGGTCGACCACGATCACGCGATTGTTCTTGTCGTCCGAGACGAGAAAATTCCCGTTGGGCAGCCGGTTGATGGATGAGGCGTGATTCAGCACGCCGGGGCCTGTCGTGGGTGCGTACGACCACACAATCTGGCCGCGGCGGTTAATCACATAAAGGCCGGCGGGGTCGGAGTAGCTGGTAAGAGCATACAGGCCCGGTCCGACGGGCATGGCATCCGATGGATACTGGATGACGGACGGCAGGGTGATGTGCCACACCAGAGCTCCCTGGCCATTGACCATCAAAACCTGCTGGGGAAGCCCCGCCTGCGCACCGTCGGTAATGAGCACGTCTCCGTCCGAGAGCGGTACCGCATTATTGGTCCAGTACAGGTAGCCGGGGGCCGTACTCTCCACACCGGTATGGCCGTACTGCCACAGGATCTGCCCGCTCTTGATGTTCACCAGGACCGCCCGCTCGTTCCCCGGATCCGTGATCATGACATCTCCGCCGGGCAGGCCGTAGGAATCCTCCGGGATGTACAGGTACCCGGGCGCGCTGCCGGTCTGGCCGGGGTGGCCGTACGTCCACAAGATCTGGCCGGTGCGCGGCGAGACGGCATAGACGATCTGCTGGGAGTCGGCGTTCACGATGATGGGGCCCCCGTCGGGCATCGGATTGACATCGTCCGGCGCCGGGACG
>JBMFXK010000378.1:0-3216 GCA_049964315.1 Clostridia bacterium
CAGCCCGCTCGTGCCCCACCACGTGTTCCAGGAACAGTTGCGTGCCGAACTCCTGCGGTGTTATCCAGACCCCGCCGAAGACCTGCTTCCTTGGGCCCAAGCCCTTCGCTCGGTCTGGTTCGCCGACCTGGTCTTCGCCGAGCCTGTGCTGGCCGCCGCATACAGCGACGTCGGCCGCCCCACCGTGTACTCGCCCAAGGACCTGCTCCGCTGCCTGCTCCTGTGCCAACAACGCGCCTGCCGCAGCCTGACCCTCTGGGTCGCCCAACTGCACCGCGAACCCGTCCTCGGCATCCTCTGCGGTTTCCCGTCCGGTCAGCTGCCGGCGGTCGGTACACTCTACGACTTCCTCAACCGCCTGTATCCGCGCCCCCGCGCCCTGCGTGCCCGGGGCATCCTCCGCCCCCACCGACGCGTCGCCAAGCCCAAGCACGGCCAAAAGCTCCCCGCCAACCGCCACAAGTTCGCCCGCCTGGGTGGGTGTAGCGGGTCACGATCGCTGACGTAGGGAAGCGGGGTTTTGGTCGGTTTTGGAGTCGTCGCCCTGGCGGAAGCCAGGGCGATCGTGTTGAGTGGAGGAAAACGAGGGGACCGCCGAGTCAGAGAGGACTGGCGGTCCCTGCTTCCCAGGCACCGGGTATAACGGCGTGGGTGAGCATGACGATCTTCGTCCCGTTAGGCAGCGACGTCAAGGACGCAGCGAAGATGCTGCGGGAATGGGTGCTGGAGGCGTGCCCGGATTGCGGGTTCGAGAAACCGCGGGTGCACGACCAGTGGGTGCGGATGGTGCCGGTAGGGAACGGCGGAGACGACGTGGAGATGATCCAGAAGCGTTATGTCTGCCGGCGGTGCGGTCAGCGGATCACCCCGGTCCCAGACTGCCTGGTGCCTGCCGGGCGCTACCCGGCCGCCGTACGCGACTTCGCGATCGAGGAGTACCTCAGTGGACGGCGCACCTACCAGCAGGTGGCGGACGCCATCGGATGCAGCAAGAGCACGTGCTGGCGGTGGCTGCGCGCCCTGACGTGGTGGGCGGAGCCCTGGGTGCAGACGTGCCGGGACCTGGTTGCGGCGTCCGGTGAGCCGGTGGGTCCGCTGGAGTTGCCCCAGGGCAAGCGCGCGCTGTGGCGGCGGCGGCGGATCCGGGCGCCGGGGATGCTCGAGGGACTGCTGCTGGGCGAGGCACTGATGGGGTGGGTGGAGCGCCTCCGGGATGCCTGGCGGCGACGGACGGAGGTGCTGCCGGGAAGCTTCTGGTCTCTATGTTTCCACATCCTGGATCCCCTGTTGCCGTCCCACCCAACGGAACGGCATGCGCGGCCTATCCCGGCGAGAATGGCGCCGGGGGGGACGGGCCATGGCGGAGGAGGGGGGACCGGCGCGGCAGCGGGTGGCGCTGAAGCGGTACGTGACGATCGCGCGGCGGGTGGAGGAGGAGGTGCCGCCGGGGGCCCGGATGGCCCTGTGGCGGGAGCTGGCGGCAGAGCACGGCGTGACGGTGCGGACGCTGCAACGGCGTTACCGGCGCTTCCGGCAGGCGAGGAGCTTGGAGGGGCTGATGCCGCCAGCGCGGCGGGCGGATGCCGGAAGCCTGCGGGCGATGCCGGAGGCGGTGCTGGCCGCGGCGGCGCAACTGCGGCGGGAGCAGCCGGCGCGCAGCACCCGGATGCTGATCCTGCTGTTGGAGGAACGGTTCCCGGAACTGAAGGGGCGCATCGGGCGAGTGACGCTGGACCGGCACCTGCGCCGGTTGGGGCTGACCCGGCGGCGGCTGCAGGAAGCGGGGCGGGTACTGCGGCGCTTCCAGAGCCCGCACCGCAACGCCCTGTGGCTCGCGGACTTCAGTGTGCCCTGACAAGCTCAGACCGACTCGCGGGTGAAAGTCCCGTCTGGGTAGCGAGCGAGCAGCCCAGTAGCTGACGGCCGGCGCGAGGGGAGACCCCAACGCCGAAGCGCCGTGACAAAGTCCGCAAGGGCGAGCGAGCGTATGGTCCGCAACGAAAGTGAACTCTGCCGCCTCGTCAGGAGCAAGTGGGGGTGCCGAGCCTCGTGAAGTCGGGCGAAGGCCGTGCACGGCGTGAAGAACTCGTGAATGCAGCGTCGTGACCCCTCGGGGTATAGGAGACGGAACATACGCACAGTCGGCCTGGGAACAGGGGAGACCCTACCGGACACCCGCAGGGGTAAAGCGGATCCGTATAAGCGCTCAACGCGTGAAAGCGGGGCCGGTCCGGAGGGAGTCGGAGGGGGCCATAGGTACCGACGAGCGCGAGGACAACACAACCTCGCGTAAGGGAAGGGCCCCTGCTTCCATCAAGCCGTGCGGAGGGGTGAAAGACCGGTGAATGCCGAACAGGCTAAGACCACCCAAGACAAGGTCCGTGACCTCCAACGCCGGCTATACGTGACGGCCAAGTCCCAACCGACCCGGAAGTTCCACGCCCTATACGACAAGGTCTATCGACCGGACGTACTGCGGCGAGCATGGGAGAACGTCCGTGCAAACCGCGGAGCGCCAGGAATCGATCGAACCACGATCGAGGACGTCGAAGCACGGGGCGTGGATGCGTTCCTCGAAGAGATCCGCCTGGAGCTACAGGAAGGACGGTACCGGCCCGTGCCGTTGCGGCGGGTGTACATCCCGAAGAAAGACGGCCGGAAACGTGGCCTGGGCATACCGGTGCTGAAGGACCGGATCTGCCAGGCCGCTGCCAAGATCGTTCTGGAGCCCGTGATCGAAGCGGACTTTCTGCCCTGTTCATACGGCTTCCGGCCGAAGCGGAACGCGCTACAAGCCATGGAGGCCATACGGGTGGCCGGAAACAAGGGGCAAAGCTGGGTCGTCGACTTCGACATCAAAGGTGCGTTTGACCACATCGCACACGAATCCATCATGCAGGCGCTAGCACGACGTGTGAGCGACCGGCGGATGCTGGGGCTCATCAAGGGCTGGCTGCGCTGCGGTGTGATGGAAGAGGGGCGACTGCGCACGACAACTGCGGGGACACCACAAGGTGGCGTCATCTCGCCACTGCTGGCGAACCTCGTCTTTCACCATCTAGACGAAGCCCTGAACCATCTCGGCCGGTGGGCCACGTTTGCCCGATACGCCGATGATGGCCTGGTGCTGACCTGGACAAGGGCGCAGGCCGAACACGCACTGGAAGTCGTGAAGGACACGGTCCAGCGGCACGGGATGGAACTCAACGTGGAGAA
>JBMFXK010000379.1:0-3215 GCA_049964315.1 Clostridia bacterium
GACATCAATCCCAGCATCAACCTCGGCGTCTCGGCGTCGGGACGAGTGGTGGAGGCGCAGGCGCTTGACGCCGCAGCCGTCCGCATTCTCGCGCAGATTCCGCATCTCAGCGGGGCCTCGGTGAATGCGGCCGTTGCCGACGTGGCGCGTGCGGCGCGCGCGGATGGTTATCTCCAGCCTGAGCGGGGACAGGCTTCCTTCGTCGTGCTGGCGGGGGCCCCGGTGACGGGTGCGGAGCGCGCGTTCACGGCGCAGCAGGTGCGGGCCGCTGCCGGTGCGCTCGAAATCCTGGTGCGTCCCTTTGGCTCGACCGTGGTCACGCTGCCCCTGGGCAGGCCGGCCGATGTGCGGGAAGCCGCCTCCTACCACCTGTCGCTGGGACGCTACCTGCTGGGCAAGTTGACCCGGGAATCCTGGAGTCGGGTCGGGGAGGCGAGCCTGCGGCAGATCCTGAGTCACTGGCCGCTGAAGCACGCACGGGTACCGTCGTCGGCTTCGTCCGGATCGCCCTCGGCGCCCCCCGGTTCCGGAGCCGGGGGCGCGTCAAGCTCCAGTCCAGGCAATGCCGGGTCCCGGACACCGTCCTCTCCCTCGCAGACCGGTTCACCCACGATCGCGGGCACCGTCGTCACCGGTGTGCTGACCGGAGTCGGCCCGGACAGCGTGGTGGTCAACGGAACCAGCTATCCGGTCAGTCAGAACGCGGTCCTTGTGGTCAACCGGGTCGAGGTGCCGCTGTCGCTCGCGATCGTGATCCTGCTGCAGGGACAGACGGTCAGCCTTACCATCGAGGAAGGCGCGGTCGTCCGGCTTACGGCCACCCTGGCCCTCACGCGGCAGAACCCGCTGCCCATCTTCCCACCGGCGACGGCGCCGCCGCCAAGTTCGCTGGCCAGCTAGTCGTTGCCGACCCTGCGAACCGGTGCCTATAATGCCGTGTTTAAGGAGGAGGGAGCCGGACGAAGCAGGGGGACTGGCTTTACATCGCGCTATTCGTCGTCGTGCTGGGCATGATGGGTTGGACCATGTACCAAAACAGCCAGCAGCAGAAACGGCGGAAAAGCCTTCAGGATAATCTGAAGCGAGGAGATCGGGTCGTAACCGTGGGGGGCATGGTGGGCCGCGTGTCCCGGGTCAGCGAGGACCGGATTTGGGTGCAGGTTTCCGACAACGTCGAGATCGAGATGGTCAGGGCGGGGATCGGAAGCCGGATCGAAGGCTAGGAAAGGCCTGGAGCGGTCAGGCCATGTGCTATAATACCCGCGTACTCGGGTGGCATTAGGCCGGCCGTTCCTTTTCTCTTGCCGCCATCCGGGCGTAGCCTCGAGTCCCTAAGGAGGATTAGTCCGTGGCGGATTCCAGCCTGAACCCATACCTGCGCGCACAGCAGGCTTTCAAGGAAGCCGTAGAGACGCTCAATCTTGAACCTGCCGTGTACGAGCTTTTGAAGCAGCCCCTGCGATTTTATGAAGTGGCCGTCCCCTTTATCCGCGACGACGGTACGCTGCAGGTCTTCACCGGCTATCGGGCCCACCACAATGATGCACTCGGTCCCACCAAGGGCGGCCTGCGCTTCCATCCTGACGTGAACGCCGATGAGGTTAAGGCGCTCAGTATGTGGATGACGGTGAAATGCGCGCTGCTCGGACTGCCCTACGGCGGGGGCAAGGGCGGGATCGCGTGCGACCCGGAGCAGTTGTCCGAACTTGAAGTGGAACGGCTGTCGCGGGAGTACATCCGATCCATCGCCAGCGTGATCGGACCAGACAAGGACATTCCCGCTCCCGACGTATCCACGAACCCCCAGATCATGGCCTGGATGGTGGACGAGTACAGCCGGATCCGCGGCGAGAACACCTTTGGCATGATTACCGGCAAACCCCTGGTCATCGGCGGATCCGCAGGACGGGTCGAAGCCACCGGCCGGGGGCTTGTGTTTGCGGTCCGCGAGATGGCGCGGCAGGTGGACATCGACTTCGCACGCGCACGCGTGGCCGTCCAGGGTTTTGGCAATGTAGGATCCGTGGCAGCGCTGGCGGCTTCGGAGCTGGGCGCCACAGTGGTCGCCGTCTCCGACAAGGAAGGCGGCATCTTTAATGCCGAGGGCCTCGACATCAAGGACGTGCTGGCCTACAAACAGGTCCACAAGAACGTGACGGGCTATCCGAAAGCCGAACCCATCGCCAATCCCGACGTGCTGGAGCTGCCGGTTGACATCCTGATTCCGGCCGCCCTGGAGAATGTCATCACGGCCGACAATGCCGGCCGCATCCGGGCCCGGATCGTGGGCGAGGGCGCCAACGGCCCCACCACCGAGGAAGCCGACCACATCCTGTTTGAAAAAGGCGTGCTGGTGGTGCCTGACATCCTGGCCAACGCAGGCGGGGTGACCGTATCCTACTTTGAATGGGTTCAGAACCAGATGCGGTTTTACTGGACCGAGGAAGAAGTGCTGCGGCGCCTGGAGGAGATGATGCGGGCGGCCATCGAGGCCATGCACGACATGCATGAGCACTATGGGGTCTCCCATCGCCGGGCGGCGTACCTCGTGGCGGTGGATCGCATCGCCCAGGCGATGCGCGTGAGGGGCTGGCTCCGGTAACTCCCGACCGCCCGTAAGCGGGGAGGCTCGTATTGATGTCCCCATCGGAAAACCCTGCGAGCGGCGGCGACCTGGTCGACGCCGCTCGGGACTATCGGGCGGCCCTCGACGCGCGGCCGCCGGCACCTGCCGAGACCCTGTCGGGACTCCCGGTAGAGGTGCTGTACACGCCATTGGATGCGCGCCCTTACATGGAGGCGGACGGCTTTCCCGGACGCTTTCCCTTTACGCGCGGCATTTACCCCACCATGTATCGCGGCCGTCTGTGGACCATGCGGCAATACGCGGGCTTTGGAACGGCGGAAGAGTCCAACCGGCGTTACCGGTATCTGCTCGAGCAGGGACAGACCGGGCTCTCGGTGGCGTTTGACCTGCCCACCCAGATGGGGTACGACTCCGACGACCCGCAGGTCGAGGGAGAAGTGGGCAAGGTCGGGGTGGCGATTGATTCCCTGGCCGATATGGAAGTCCTGCTGGATGGAATCCCGCTGGACAAAGTCACGGTGTCGATGACCATCAATGCCCCGGCCGCCATCCTGCTGGCCATGGTGGTGGCGGTGGCGAAAAAGCAGGGGGCAGACCTCTCCCGGGTGAGCGGCACCATCCAAAATGA
>JBMFXK010000380.1:0-3208 GCA_049964315.1 Clostridia bacterium
CAATGAGCTCCGGCGTATAGGAGCTGCCGCCACCTACCACCGCCACCCGGATGCCGGTTTGAGTCAAGGTGCCCTCCCGGCCTCAAAAAATGGCGTGGTGCAGAGCAGAGTGACCGGCCAGCATATGGGTGACCCAGATGATGTAGACCCCGCCCAGCATGATGACGAGGGACAGAGCCTGGACGAAGCCGCGCCCGTACCGGCTCGGGTACCGGTAGAGCCAGACCCCGATGGCCATCGTGCCCAGGCCAAACACCCAGCCGAAAATGCTCATGCCTGCCTCGCCTCTCAGTGCATCAGATAGCCAGAATTTCCGCCAGATCCGCCAGCGTCAGATCAGGATTCTGCGAACGGTGTGCGGCTTCCTTGAGCGGGATCTCGATGGCGCTTCCATGATGGAGTCCCACCATCACGCCGAAAGAGCCCCGCTGCAGCGACTGCACGGCCTGGCAGCCCAGCTGACCGCCGAGGATCCGATCGGCCGCCGAGGGCGGCCCTCCCCGCTGGAGATGGCCCAGAATCGTCATCCGCACCTCAAACCCGGTGCGGGTTGAGATGGCCTCCACAGCCGGCCGGGCACCTCCGGCCCCTTCGGCCGCCACGACCAGGCTGTGGCGCTTGCCGCGCGCCCGGCTCTTGATCAGCCGATCCGCAATCAAATCGTAGTCCACCGGGACTTCGGGAATCAAAATGGCTTCGGCGCCCCCGGCGAGACCGGCCGCTACGGCAATCGCGCCCGACTCCCGGCCCATCACCTCGATGACAAACACGCGCTCGTGAGCACTGGCCGTGTCCCGGAGGCGGTCCATCGCCTCCACGACGATATTCACCGCCGTATCAAATCCGATGCTGGCATCGACGCCGTAAACATCATTGTCAATGGTCGCGGGAATCGCCACGACGGGCAGTCCGATAGCACCGATCTTGGCGCTGCCCTTGAGACTCCCGTCGCCGCCGATGACCACCAGGCCTTCGACGCCCAGCTCCTCCAGACTGCGGACCGCCTGCGCCGGGCCGCCGGGGTCCAGCATGGCGCGAGAACGGCCGGTATGGAGCACTGTGCCCCCAAGCTTGATAATGTCGGCCACCGATGAGATTTCGAGGTCCTCCGTCTGGCGCTCGAAGATTCCCTGAAATCCGCGCCGGATCCCCACGACCTCGAAGCCCATAAAGATGGACTGGCGCACGACGGCCCGGATAGCAGCGTTCATGCCGGGTGCATCGCCCCCGGACGTCAAGACTCCGATTCGCTTCATCGGATCGCCCGCTTTCCTGGCTTCTCGACTATATCACGGCCCCTGACCACGGCCGCCCCAGGGCGCCCGCCTGTTAGACTGAGGTGAATGCGCCACAACGCCGCATCGCAGGAGGGACGACCAGCCATGACAGACACGCGGGGGGCAGACGCGCTGCTCCTGATTGATATTCAACGCGACTACTTTCCCGGCGGGAAGATGGCTCTGTATGAGCCGGCACGGGCCGCCACGGCCGCGGGCTTGCTGCTCGAGCGCTTTCGCCGGCGCGGTCGTCCCGTGATACACGTGCAGCACCACGCAGTGCGGCCCGGGTCGGGATTCCTGGTCGCGGGCAGCTCGGGCGTTGAGCCCTGGACGACCGTCCGCCCGGCCGGTGACGAGCCGGTGATCATCAAGCACTTTCCGAATTCGTTCCGGGAGACAGAACTCCGCGACGTCCTTGATCGCCTCCGGGTCAAGACGTTGGCAGTGGGGGGCATGATGACCCACATGTGCGTAGATGCGACGGTGAGGCAGGCGACGGACTACGGTTACGAAGTCCTCGTGGCAGGGGACGCCTGTGCGACCCGGGAACTGGCGTTTGAAGGCCGCAGCGTCCCCGCGCCCGACGTTCATGCCGCTTTTCTCGCTGCGCTGGATGGAAGCTACGGCCGCGTGGTCAGTACGGAAGCCCTGCTCGACCAGCTCTAAGAGCCCCGGACCCGGTCAGGGGGCGAACGGTAAGAGCTCCGTGGCACAGCGCCGGAAGGCGAGTCCAGGCGGAGTCGTTCGCCTCCGGCTTAGAGTCTTGGGGCATGCAGCGTCACCGAGACTGCGAGGCGCTGCACGCCCGTTCCCTTGATGCTGCCAAACCGCGTGTCACATCACGATCCGGAGCCATACCACTCGGACAACCCGGATCCCTCCGACCACGATTGCGCCGAGACCCAGGGCGACGAGGGACATGACGGCCAGCACCACCGCCCAATGGAGCGCATCCGCCGAGGTGACCGCGACCGGGACCGCCCCCACGAAATCGCGGCTGGCGAAGGCGGGAAGCGTCACGCCGCCGAGGACCGCACTGGCCGGACGAATGAATACGATGGTGAGCAGCGCGGCCAGGATGGCATGAAGAAAACGCGCCACGAAGTACGGCTTCATGGAAATATCGCTGTCAGCCAGCACGGAAGCCACCTGACCGTGAACTGAGAGGCCGCTCCAGGCAATGATGCCCGAGACGACCATGAGCTCCTGGAGCAGGGGCGCATTCGCATGGGCGGTCGCGGCGGCTCCGAGATCAATCTCGAACACCCCTCGCAGCGCCGGCACGGCCAGTGATGGCGACAGACCCACCAGGTGGAACCCCCAGGCCAGCGGTACGGCCATAAGCTGAAGGAAGCCCGCCGCATCCAGCACGCGGAGCAGCACCGAGAACAGCACGATAAAGCTCATGATCATGAACAGCGTCGAGATCGACTCCGCAATCGCCTCGTTCACCACCCGGCCCATGGGCCGTCCGTCCTCGATGCGTGCCTGATAGAGCGCATCGAAGGCGCGCTTGACCAGCGGGTCGCGCTGCACCCGGTCCTCCTTCTGACGGTCGGGGTCACGCCCGTAAAAGCGGTAGATGAGGCCGACACCGAGGCCGGAAGCGTAGTGCGCCATGGCGAGCGCTGCACCCAGTGCCGGTTGGCCGAACATCCCGACCGCCACGGCTCCGAAGATGAACAGCGGATCGGCGCTATTCGTGAAGGCGAGGAGCCGTTCCGCCTCCACTTTGGTGCACAGACCTTGCTTGCGAAACTTCGCGGTCAGCACCGCGTCCATCGGATATCCAGCCGCCAGCCCCATCGAAAACACGAACGAGCCGACGCCGGGCACGTTGAACAGGGGCCGCATCAAGGGTTCGAAAAAGACCCCCAGGAAGTGCACCATGCCTGTCGTCAGCAAGATGTCGGAGAGGATGAAGAACG
>JBMFXK010000381.1:0-3206 GCA_049964315.1 Clostridia bacterium
GGCCGTCGCGCACCTCTTCCCACAGGGCATGGAGCCGTTCGTCCACCATCACTGCCCCATCCCTGCCGGCGATCCCAGGTTCACGGCGCGGACACGCCGTGCGTCTGCGGGCGGCGGCTTCAAGAACTTCAGCTGTTCAGCCACGAAGCGGTCGGGGTCGCGGGACTGCAGCAGCGTATTGTAACGCCGCTCGTAGCCGATGGTGGAGCAGTGCTTGCGCGACATGTACAGGCCGCCGCAGTGCGAGGCACCGAAGTGGGCGGGGTACACTTCTACGTGATCCGGCAGCTCCATCAGCCGCTCCAGACTCTTGAACTGCGCGCGCGCTGCCTCCATGACACTGTCTTCACTGGACTCCCCCAGGTCGGGGCGGCCCACATCCCCGACGAACAGCACGTCGCCGGTCATCACCAGCCACGGTTCACCACCGCGGTCCAGGTCGCGCAGCACCAGGCAGAGGGAGTCGGGCGTATGTCCGGGTGTTTCCCAAACTTCCACTTCGACAGACCCGAGATGAAAGCGGTCGCCTTCCTTCAAAGGGACGTGCGGGAAGTTGACCGGGGCCTTGTGCGACAGCCCCAGCGTCGCCCCGGCCCCGTCGCTCAGCTCACGCGCGGCCGATTCATGGTCGGCATGGGTGTGGGTGTCAACCACGTAGGCGATCGAGAGGCCAAGGTCCTGGGCCATTAAAATGTAATGGGCCGCGGTCTTGGACCGGAGCGGATCCACCACCAGGGCTTGCCCAGTAAGTTCGTCACCGACCAGATACGAACTGCACCCGGCCTTCGTGTCATGGACGGACGCCCAGATCATCGGCGTAAGCCTCCTCAATTCCTCCCTATCCTAGCGAATCCGGTCGTCCTTAGTTCAAGGAATTGCGAGGACGATTTTCCCGATGTTGAGATTGGATTCCATGCGCCGATGCGCGTCTGCCGCGTCTTCCCACGGAATCACCTGGTCGATGAAAGGGGCGATGCGCCCGGACTCGCAAAGTGGCCACACGTGGCGCCGGACCGCCTGGGTGACTGACATCTTCTCTTCCGGCGGCCGGGAGCGAAGCGAGGTGCCGATCAAGGTGAGGCGTTTGCCCATCAGGAGGTCGAGATGCACCGTGGCGCGGCTGCCGCCGACTGTGCCCACCACGATCTGCCGGCCCCGCAGGGCGAGAGCCTTCAGGTTCTGCTCGAAGTAAGACCCACCGACCAGGTCGAGGATGCCATCCACTCCGCGGCCGCCGGTCACCTCGTGGACGGCGTCGACAAAGTCCTCCTCATGGTAATTCACGACCCGGATGGCTCCCAGATCCCGCACGCGCGCGGCCTTTTCCGCGCTTCCGGCCGTCCCGATGGCCATGGCCCCCATCGCCACCACGAGCTGGACGGCGCTGGTGCCGACGCCGCTGGCGGCCGCATGCACCAGAATGGTCTCGCCGCTGCGGGCGTGAATCTGCTCGAGGGCATCGTATGCGGTGTAGAACGCTTCCGGGAAGGCCGCCGCCTGTTCGTAACTCCACCCGGAGGGAATCGGGAGCAGCATGCGTTCTGAAACCGCCACGTACTCCGCGTAGCCGCCCCCGGCGAGAAGCCCCATCACGCGATCACCGCGTTTGAACGATCCGGCAGGCTCCACCACCTCGCCGGCAAAGTCGAGACCCAAAATTTCATAGTCGGGCTTCGGATTCGGCTCCGGATAGTGGCCCATGCGCTGGAGGATGTCGGCACGGTTCAGCGCTGTGGCGTGAATCCGGACCAGAACCTGACCGGGACCGGGAACGGGATCTGGCACCGTGGAAATCGAGAGAACCTCCGGCCCGCCGTAACGGGGCAGCACGATGGCGCGCATAGTCTTTGTCCTCTCCTTTTCTCTGGCTTCTGGCTGTCTTCCCGCTTCTTCCCGGGCTCCCTCTGGCTCGGCACTTCTTCGTCCAAGGCGCTGCGGACAGCCAGGCTGTCATCAGTCTAGGGGCACGCGTCAACCGTGAACAGGGCGGAAGGACGCAAGGTGCTTGATACAATGGCGGCAAAGCCTTCCGACTGCCATCGCTGGGCCGTCGCGTGAAAAGAGGACAGACCATGAATGACCAGACGTTGTGGAGTGCGCTTCCCGAAGGTGTCTACCCGGCTCTTGCCACCCCGCTTACCGATTCCGGCGATCTTGCCGATGACGTGCTGGACCGCCTCACCGACCGTGTCATCGACGACGGGGTGACGGGAATTGCCGTGCTGGGATCCACGGGCGAGGTGACGACGCTTGCGCCCTCACTCCGCGCCACGGTGCAGCGACGGGTCGCGGCGCGCGCGAGCGGGCGTGTGCCCGTCCTGACTGGGGTGGCCGATACGGTGTTTGACCGCGTCCGCGCCGGTCTTGAGGAGGCGGCGCAGAATGGCATGTCCGCCGCGCTGGTGCCGCCGCCGTTCTACTACCCGCTTTCGCCCACTGAGGTGGCGCGCTTTTACACCGATCTGGCGGAGGTGTCTCCCATCCCGCTCGTCCTGTACAACATCCCGCCCTACACAAAGGTGGAGCTGCCGGTACATGTGGTGGCGGATCTAGCGGCCCATCCCCGCATCATCGGGCTGAAAGATTCTGGCGGCCGCTTCTTGTACCTGCAGGAGCTGGTGGCAGCCACGCGGGACCAGAGCTTCACCGTGGTCACGGGCTCAGATGAGATGCTGCTGGCGTCGCTGGCTGTCGGTGCGTCCGGCACCATCTGTGCGGCGGCCAATGCTGTGGCCCCATTTCAGGTCGCCATCCTGCGCCTTTTTAAAGAAGGCCGGCTGGAGCGCGCGCGAGACGTCCAGGCGCGGCTCACGACGCTTGTGAACATCTGCCGCCAGCGGGGCGGGTACAAGGCTTGGAAGGCTGTCCTTGAGATCCAAGGGTTTTCTCCCTGCCGGGTGGCCGCACCCTATGAGAGTCTGCCGGAGGACCAGAAGACCGCCCTCCAGCGGGCGCTGGAAGCGCTGGGGGACCCGGCCTGACGCACATAAAGCGTCCTTGCGCGTCTCATGCTAAGCCAGGCAAACGCGCGAAGGAGGCAGCCAACCAGCCATGGGAGCACCAATCGGGCAGCAAGTCATCAAGTGCAAGGTGTCGGAGTGCCTGCACTGGGATCAGGGCGACAACTGCGATCTGAAGGAGATCTGGGTGGCGCGCAAACCCGGTGCGTCGGGCAGCGGGATCATGAATGCGGTGACCGGAGGCGG